>DASUOZ010000384.1:0-3234 GCA_036276375.1 Pyrinomonadaceae bacterium
GCCCGTGGCTCGGCCGTTCTTGATCAGAATCTTCGCGATCGACGCCTCGGTACGAATTTCAACACCTGCTTCCCGGGCTGCGTCGCCGATCGCATTCGAGATCGCGCCCGTGCCGCCGCGTGCAAAACCCCATGAACGAAACGCGCCGTCGATCTCGCCCATGTAGTGATGCAGCAGCACGTACGCCGTTCCCGGTGAACGCACGCCGAGAAAAGTGCCGATGATTCCGGACGCGGACATCGTCGCTTTGAGCACGTCAGTTTCAAACCACTGATCGAGAAAGTCGACGGCGCTCATCGTCATCAACTGCACCTGGTTGTACTTGTCTTCGGCGGGAAGTTTCTGAAAACGGCGGCCGAGAAAGGCAAGATTCTTCCAACCCTTAGGATCGAGCGTCGTAGGGTCGGGAGGCGTCATGCTCATGATCGGTTTGACGAAGTGGGCCATTTCGATCATGGCCTTGCCGTATTCGTCGTAAGCTTCGGCGTCGAGTCGCGAGTGTCGCGCGATTTCGCGGCGCGTGCGTGCGTGATCGTTGACGCGCCAGAGGTAATCGCCGTTCGGCATCGGTGTGAACGTGCCGTCGAGCGGAAGTATTTCGAGACCGTGGCGCGGCAGGTCGAGCTCGCGAATGATCTCCGGTCTGAGAAGCGAGACAACGTAAGAACAAACAGAGAATTTGAAACCGGGAAAGACCTCTTCCGTGACGGCCGCGCCGCCGAGTACGTGTCGCCGCTCGAGCACGAGGACCTTCTTCCCCGCGCGGGCCAAATAAGCCGCGTTAACCAGACCGTTATGACCGCCGCCAATCACGACGACGTCGTACTTGTTGTTCATCAAACCAGCCACAGATTCCACAGATTTACCTTCCGCGTAATCTGTGGATTGCCTTCGCGTTGTGAAATCGTATTAGGAGTGCCTTGCTGCAAGCGCGTTAGCATACTTATAATCGCTCGCCCTGACAAACCCAGGCGAAACCAACAACACGCATGCCCATTGGAACCGCTTTTCACGAACGAACATTCCAACTCTGCGAAAGTCTAAGCTATCGCGAGTGGTCTGGTTATTACGCGGTTAGTTCATACGAGCCGCACCACGAACACGAGTACAACGCCATTCGCAACGCCGCGGCGTTGATCGATATCTCGCCGTTGTTTAAATACCGGGTCACCGGAAGCGACGCCACCCGGCTAGTCGACCGCATCATCACGCGCGACATGCGCAAAGTGACGGTGGGCCAGGTGGTCTACACGCCGTGGTGCGACGAGCGCGGCCAGGTAATCGACGACGGCACCGTTTCGCGGCTTGAAGAAAATACGTATCGCTGGACCGCGGCGGATCCGAGTCTGCGTTGGTTTACGCAGAACGCCGCCGGCATGGACGTTTCCATCGAGGATATTTCGGAGACTGTTTCGGCGCTGGCGCTGCAAGGGCCGACGTCGGGACGTTTGCTCGTGAGTCTTGTCAAAGATGCTGACATTGCTAGCCTGAAATACTTCCGCGTCACGAAAGGATCGATCGCGGGCGTGCCCGTGGAGATCTCGCGCACCGGATACACGGGCGACCTCGGTTACGAAATCTGGATCTCGTCAGACCAGGCGCTGAAAGTCTGGGATGCATTGATGGATCACGGCAAAGCGTTCGACATTCACGCCGCGGGAATGCTGGCGCTCGATGTGGCGCGTGTTGAAGCCGGCTTGTTGCTGATCGACGTCGATTTTAACAGCAGTAAGAAAGCGCTCGTTGATGAACAGCGATATTCGCCGTACGAGATGGGCCTAGGACGTTTGGTGAACCTCGATAAGAACCGGTTTGTGGGCCAGGCCGCGTTGATTGCCGAACACAAGCGCGGGCACGCGCGCGAAATTATCGGGTTGGAGATCGATTGGCCGCAGGTTGAGAGTCTTTACGAGGCCGTCGGTTTGCCGCCGTCGATTTCACCGATGGCGTCACGAGTTGCGGTTCCGGTTTACAAAGAAGGCATGCAGGTCGGTAAGGCAACGACGAGCACGTGGTCGCCGACGTTGAAGAAGATGATTGCGCTCGCAACCGTAAAACGCGAGTACACGCGCCCCGGCACGCGGCTGCAATTCGAGATCACGGTGGAAGCCGTGCGGCACAACGTGCGCGCGACCGTGGTGAAGACGCCGTTCTTTAATCCGAAACGCAAGACCGCCACTCCTATTTCTTAAATCCATGACCATCGTCGATCAGTACGATCCTAATGCTCCATTGGCCCTTGCATCGACGATCCCTGCTTCCTGGTACGTCGACAAGGACCTCTACAAACTCGAACTAACAACCGTTTTCTCAAACACGTGGCAGCTCGCGGCGCGCGTGGACCAGGTACAGCAACCGGGTCAATACGTCGCGACTGACATCGCCGGTGAGCCGATCGTCGTCGTGCGTGGAAATGACGGCGAGTTGCGCGGGTTCTTCAACGTTTGCCGGCATCATGCGGCGGCGGTGATGACCGAGCCCGAAGGTAAAGCGGCGCAACTGCGTTGCCCCTATCACGGCTGGACGTATTCGCTCGAAGGCGAACTGAAAGGCACGCCGGATTTCACCGGCGTCTGCGATTTCGATCGGGCGCGTAACGGTCTGGCGCCGGTGGAGACTGTCGAGTGGGAAGATTGGGTTTTCGTTAAGCTTAGCGGTAGTTGCCCAATGACCCTGGAAGAGTTCTTGACCACGAGCCTAACGGAAGAGATTAAAACCTTGAATGTTACGGATCTCCACTGGTTCGAGCGCCGTCACTACCACTTCGACTGCAACTGGAAAGTCTTCGTCGACAATTACCTCGACGGCGGTTATCACGTTCCGTACCTGCACAAAGGCCTCGACAGCGTCCTCGATTACAGCAACTACATGATCGAAAACGGCACGCGCCATTGCTTGCAATGGAGCCCAATCGTGACGGAAGGCGCCGAAGCCCAAACCGGCGCGGTGCGCACAGGCGACCGCGCGCTTTACTACTGGATTTATCCAAACTTCATGATCAACTGGTACGACGGCGTGATGGACACAAATCTCGTCATCCCGCGCGGCGTGGACCAGACCGAAGTGATCTTCGACTTCTATTTTCCCGACGTCGTCAGTCCCGAAGCGCGCGAGCGCAACGCCGCGAGCGTCGCGGTGGGCCAACGCATTCAGGACGAAGACGTCGCGATCTGCAAATCGGTCCAGCGCGGTCTGAACTCTCGCGCTTACAAGGCGGGGCGACTTTCCGTCAGA
>DASUOZ010000385.1:0-3030 GCA_036276375.1 Pyrinomonadaceae bacterium
ACGCCGAGCCAGTTGTGATAGGCGGCCACACCGGCATGAGCGAGTGCATATTTCGGATCGAGCGCGATCGCTTGTTGATAACACACGATGGCGCGTGCAAAGCCTTCTTCAGTGAACGTGCTCCAGTAAAACCGGCCGCGCAGATAAGCCTCGTGGGCTTGTGGATTATCGGTGCCGCGCTTCGCGAGTCGCAGACGTTGATCGACCGTCAGGTGCGGCAGGATCGCTTCGGCGACGTCTTTCGAAATCTTGTCTTCGAGATTCAGAACATCCGTAAATTGTTCGTCAAACTGTCCGGCCCAGGCGGTGGTCTCGTCGCGAACGTCGAGCAACTGAATCGTCACCCGGATGCGTTCCGCTGCCCGGCGAATCCGGCCGTCGAGAACAAACGCGACACCCAACTCACGACCGGCGCGCAGCGGATCGGCGTTCGAGTCGTAACGCAAGACACTGCTCGTTGGCCGCACTGCGAAACTACGAATAGCGCTCAGCCGGGTGATGAGAGCGTCGGCCAGTCCCGTTCCGAGATAGTCCTTGCCGGTTTCGCCCTGGTTCAGGTCCAGCAACTTCATCGGCAGCACCGCGAGCGAGTTTTCGTTTGACGTGTCCGGCCGCAACAATGCCGTGGCGTTCGGTGGGTCGGGAAGATCGCTGACGGGACGGCCTTCGAGATAGCGCGTGATGTCGTCGCGCAGTTCGGCTGCTGTTTGGTAGCGCCACTCGGGTTCCTTGCGCAGCGCCTGCATGACGATGTTGTCGAGGTCGCCGGTGAGTGCGCGGCGGATCGTTTCGAGTGTGCCGCTGCGCGAGACGAAGAGTTGTTTCAGAGTCGTAGCTTCGTCGCCCTGAAAGAGATGCGGCAGCAGATCTTCCGCGCGCGTGATGATCACGCTCGGGGGCGCCGGCGATTCTTCGCAGATGACGCGGGCGATTTCGTGCGGCGCGCGATTCACGAGTCGATACGGGCGATGACCGGTCAGTAATTCATAAAGCAGAACACCGAGCGAGTAGACGTCAGTACTCGGCGTTGTCGGCGCACCCTGCACTTGTTCGGGCGACGCGTATTCGGGCGTCATCAAACGCATCGCAGTCGCGGTCGGATCATGGGTGATGTCGCCGGCGAGCTGCGGATTAAGTAACTTCGCGATGCCGAAGTCGAGCAGCTTCGGAACGCCGTCGGAGGTGACGAGCACGTTGGAGGGTTTGATGTCGCGATGGACGACCTGTTTCTGGTGCGCGTAATGGACCGCGTCGCAGATGGAGCGAAACAGTTTTAGACGGTCGGGAATACTTAATTGGTGCGCGTCGCAGTAATTATAAAGCGGCTGCCCTTCGATGAACTCCATTACGAAGTAGGGCAGGCCATCGTCAGTCGTACCACCATCTAGAAGCCCGGCGATGTGCGGATGATCGAGTGCGGCGAGAATCTGTCGTTCTTTGCGGAAGCGGCGCAGGATGAAGTCGGTGTCCATGCCGCGCTTCACGAGTTTGATCGCCGCGCGTTTGTTGAATTCGTTGTCGGCGCGTGACGCTTCGTAAACCGCGCCCATGCCGCCGCGCCCGATCTCGCGCTCGATGCGGTACGAACCGAGACGGCGCCCGATCATGGGATCCTCTTCTTCGACAAACGACTCGAGCACGCTCATCTCGGTGTTGCCGTAGAAAGGCTGATCGAGAAGTTCTCCAGCGCTGTCGTGTTGGGAGAGCAACGACTCGACGTCGCGTCGCAGGGTGGTGTCGTTCTCGCAGACCTGTGCGATGTAGCGCGCTCGTTCATCGGGAAGCAGATCGACCGCAGCCTGAAAAATCTCTTCAACTTTTTGCCAGCGTTCCGGGGTCATGTCTTACTGGACGCTTTTCGATCGCTTTTAAGTAGGACAACTCTGATGCAGAAACGGTTGGACTAGCTGTGTACCTCAAACATTTCTTTGCATTTCACCATGAAGCCAGGCTTTGGCCAGCCGCCAGTGACGTTTTATGGTCGTGGGAGTGACGCCCAAAACGTCTGCTGTTTCCTCGATGGAGAGGCCGCCAAAGTAACGCAACTCAATCATGCGTGCTTTTTGTTGGTCGAAGGTCGCCAGGGTTTTGAGCGCGTCGTCGAGCGCGATGAGCTCGGCACTACGTTCGACGGCGCGATCGATATTTTCGTCTAGAGAGAGTTTCTTAAAATCCTGTCCGCGCTTCTCTGCGTTGTGTTTGCGCGCGTGATCCACCAGCAGGCGTCGCATTATCTGGGCCGCAACGCCGAAGAAGTGGGCTCGGTTCTGCCAGTTTACTCGCGTCTGATCGACCAAACGCAGGTAAGCCTCGTGAACCAGAGCGGTCGGTTGCAGGGTGTGATCGGGGCGTTCACGCCGCAGATAATTCGCCGCAAGCTTACGGAGCTCATCGTAGATGACGGGTAGTAAAAGATCAACCGCGGCCCGGTCACCATTCGACAATTCGATCAGTAGTTTTGTGACGTTGTCAGAGGGGTGTTTGTTCAATCGTTAACTGTCTCCTGCGCGAGCCGTAAGTATATGACAGAAATAACTCTACAGAAAGGTGGCCCTATTCGGAATTTCTTTGCGCGTTAACGAAACGAAGGCAATCCTGAAAGAGGTGACGCAAAATGCAAGCTGGTGAATTAACAATCGCGAACTTAGCCGTCGGGCACATCGAGCCATCATCCGTAGCAGGAAAGATTGGCAATTTGATGGCGCGAGTGTTTGGTTGCCGGCATGCGAAACTCAGCCGTCCGTTCTCTCGTGGCGGGCGCGCCTATCGTTCGTGTGTTGCCTGCGGAGCCCAGCGCCAGTTTAATCTGGGGAACTGGCAGATGCAGGGTGGCTTCTATTACAGGAAGCCTTCAGTTTCTCACTACCAGGTTTCCAACTAAACACTCAAGCCTGTATATAATGCCGGGTTAGCGCGCCCTGGGCGCGCCCCTATGTCCGGCAGCGAACATAATAAAAAAGCATTCTACGTCTACTGCGTCGCCGAGAGTGTGGCCGCGGTCGAGTTGGACGCCGCGTCATTTCCCGTCGC
>DASUOZ010000386.1:0-6552 GCA_036276375.1 Pyrinomonadaceae bacterium
GTGGTCGTGATTGCTGGGTGTTTGATCTACTTCTTCTACTATAACGCGATGACACGATATGAACGCGCCAGCCGCGATTACAACTTCAACGTCAACTTGAACAGCAATTCAAACTCCAATGACGATGCAAACGACAACTTCAACTCGAATTCCAGTTCAAGCTCGTCGTCGGGTGCGTCAATGTCTGAAGACGACAAGCACAAGCTTTATCACGCAGCCACCGTCACCGGCGACACTGATCTGATCAAACGCGTCAGTATTCACATCGGCATTTTCAGTGACGACGGGATGCCGGTCGAAGGCTATCAGCAGTTCATGGCCCAACACGCAGCCTGGGCGTTTCAAAACCTGGATTTCATCAGGGAGATTGGCACACAGCAAAAGGCCCAGGCCTACGTTGACGAACATCTCGAATAACAAATGCATCCATCTCGTATTCGCAATTTCTCAATCATCGCGCACATCGACCACGGCAAGTCGACACTCGCCGATCGTCTGCTCGAGCTCACGGGCGCGTTGTCTGAACGCGAGATGGAAAACCAGGTGCTCGACAACATGGACCTTGAACGCGAGCGCGGCATCACGATCAAGGCCCATGCCGTCAGGCTCGATTACAAAGCACAAGACGGTCAGACGTACGAACTTAATCTGATCGACACGCCCGGCCACGTTGATTTTTCGTATGAAGTGTCGCGGTCGCTTTCGGCGTGCGAAGGCGCGTTGCTGATTGTGGACGCGTCGCAGGGCGTCGAGGCGCAAACACTCGCGAATACTTACCTCGCCATTGAAAACAACCTTGAACTGATCCCGGTTATCAACAAGATCGACCTGCCTGGCGCGGAACCGGAAAAAGCGATCGAACAGATCGAACACTTCATCGGTCTTGAAACTCACAACGCGATTCTGACCAGCGCCAAAACCGGCCAGGGTGTTGCTGACGTGCTCGAAGCGATCGTGCGCGACACACCGCCGCCGAAAGGCGACCCCGAAGCGCCGCTCAAAGCGTTGATCTTCGACTCCTGGTACGACTCGTATCGCGGCGTCATCGTTCTGTTTCGCGTGATCGACGGCACGATTCGACCGGGCATGAAGATTCGTTTCTTCAACGCTAATCGCGACTACCAGGTGGAAACACTCGGCGTAAATCGTCCGGCGCCGACCCCAATTGATCAATTGAGTGTTGGTGAGGTCGGGTTTTTGACGGCGTCGATCAAGACCGTGGCTGACGTGCAGATCGGCGACACGATCACCGAAGCCGCACGGCCAACAAAGGAGCCGTTTCCGGGTTTTCAGGAAATCAAACCGATGGTGTTTGCCGGGTTGTATCCGGTGGACACGAACCAGTACGAGGAGTTGCGGGATGCGCTCGACAAGCTGCGGTTGAACGATGCGTCGTTCTTTTACGAACCGGAATCGTCGGCGGCGCTGGGGTTTGGTTTTCGTTGCGGCTTTCTCGGATTGCTGCACATGGAAATCGTGCAGGAGCGTTTGGAGCGCGAGTTTAATCTCGACCTGATCACGACCGCGCCCGGCGTGCGTTACATCGTGACGACGACCGACGGGCAGGTCATCGAAATCGACTCGCCGGCGAAGATGCCTGACCCCGGCCGTATCGCCAAGATCGAGGAACCCGTCATTCGCGCGGTGATTCTGACGCCCGACGAACATCTCGGCGGCATCCTGCCGTTGCTCGAAGAGAAGCGCGGGACTCAAAAGGGTTTTGAGTACATCGCGTCGAATCGCGTGATGCTGACGTATGAACTGCCGTTGAACGAGATCGTGCTCGACTTTTACGATCGACTGAAGTCGGTTTCGCGCGGGTACGCTTCGCTTGATTACAACCTCGCCGGATATTGGGAGAGCGATCTGGTGAAGCTGGACGTGGTGGTCGCGGGTGAACCGGTTGATGCGTTGTCGTTGATTCTGCATCGCAGCACGGCGCAACCAAAAGGCCGGGCGCTGGCGGAAAAGATGAAGCAGTTGATTCCGCGGCAACTGTTCGAGGTACCGATACAGGCGGCGATCGGCAACAAAGTGATCGCGCGCGAGACGGTGAAGGCGCTCGGGAAGAACGTGATTGCGAAGTGTTATGGCGGCGACATCACGCGCAAACGGAAGTTGCTGGAGAAGCAGAAGGAAGGCAAGAAGCGGATGAAAAAAGTCGGCCGCGTCGAAATTCCGCAGGAGGCGTTCCTGGCTGTTTTGAAGGTTAACGAGTAGAGCGGAAAGCCATCCGCAGATTACGCAGAAAAATCTGTGTAATCTGTGGATGGTTTTAAAGAAGCACAAAGCATGCTCAGAGTGGAAGATGAATTATTGCTTTGTTGCGCACGCACGGAGGCGTCGCCGGAGCTGGCGGCAAGAATTCGCGTGCTGGCGGCCTCGGGCATCGATTGGGATTATTTGGCGCTTCTCGCCAGGCGGCACGCAATCATCCCCGTTCTTTATCGGCAGCTAGCGCACCACGCATCAGAGTTAGTCCCAAACGCGAATCTCGCAAAACTAAAACTTCAGTATCAGGAAAACTCCGCGCGAAACATTATTCTCGCTGACGAACTCTGCCGTTTAATCAACCTCTTTCGAAACGCCGGTATCGAGACGATTCCTTACAAAGGCCCGGCGCTCGCGCTTTTCGCGTACGGCGATCTGGCGTTGCGACGTTTTGTGGATCTCGACGTGATCGTCAGAAAGTCAGACGTGCTGCGCGCGCGCGATCTGCTACTCGCCGAAGGCTACGTTCCCGGCAAATCGCTGACGCTCGCACAACAGGAATTGCTACTCCGCACCCAACACAATTTGCAGTTTTCGCGCGACAACCGCCAGTTGCTGCTCGAATTGCACTGGGAAGTCGCACCACACCTGTTCGCCTCCTCAGTTCAGGAAAACGAGCTCTGGCAAGACCTGACCACAATCAACGTCAACGGACATGAGTTGAAAACCCTCAGCGCCGGCGACTTATTGTTTTCACTCTGCGTTCACGGCTCACGCCACTTGTGGGAACGACTCGGCTGGATCTGCGACGTCTCCGAACTCATCGCGCGTCACGAAATAAACTGGACTGCGCTCCTGCAACGAGCCGCCGAGACTGACAGCGAACGAATGTTCCTGCTCGGCCTGCGTCTCGCGCAACAACTTCTCGGCACGAACCTGCCGCAAGCAGTCAAGCAACGCTGCGATGCCGACACACGCCTCGAATCGCTCGCGGCAAACGTAATCGAACATCTCTTCAGTGGTCCAACGCACGTTCCCGCCACGTCCACTGAGATTTTCAAATACAACATCGGCGTACGAAAGAGTCTCGCAGCCCGCGCACGCTATTTCATCTACATGCTGCGCCCGACTGACAGCGATTTCGGCGCTCGCTCGCTGCCGCGCGGATTTGGTTTCGCTTATTACGTGATGCGCCCGTTTCGCCTGCTTTTCAAAACCAAAGCAACGTGAATGTTTGACGGATTTTTAACGTTCGTGGTAGTTTCACCAACGTCAAGGCGGGTACCCGCCCGTAACGCCCGCAAGAACAAAGGACCGACCCCCGTGAAGTTTATTGTTTACCGCGACTGTGCGAGGACTGCCACATTGCTGGTCGTAGTGATCCTCGCATGCTTCACGATCGTGTCGGCCCAGCCGGCTACAGCAAATCCGCAAGAGGCGAAGCCACCGGCAACCGAAACAGCCGCGCCGGACAAGAAACCAAACAAACCCGGTTTCGTGTGGACGGTAAAAACGCGGCCCATTCTCAACCTCTCGCTGAAAGCAGAGAAGGCGAAAATGGCAGAGGTCGCTCAGGCGCTGTCGGAGAAGCTGAAGATTCCGGTGTTTCTTGGTCCGGAGCGCCAGCAGGAAACGATCTCGATCGAATTTAGTGAGTTGATTCTCGAGCCGGCGTTGCAACTGCTGTCGCCCACAGTCTACGTCGATTACGAACTTGATACCGGTTCGATGAATCCGCCGAAGCCGCTCGGAATTTTCTTTTTCGATGCGAACCAGGGCGAACCGCCCATCACAGCGGTGGTCACCGGTGCTAATCAGTCGATGCTGATCGAAGGCAATACCGAAGACGGAGTCGAACCGACCACCGACGAGGAAAAGAAGAAACTCGAGGAGCAGCCGCTCCAGGTTCGTTACGAAAGTGCGCTTTTGACCGTAAAAGCAAAACAACAGCCTTTGCCTGTTGTGCTGTTGAAGATTGGTGAAGAGTTGGGCGTTCCCGTCGACATTCAGAACGAGCGGTTGGATCCCATCGACGCTGATATCTCAAAACTTCCCATCGAGGATGTTATGCGTCAGCTATCTCCCCACATAAAGCTTTACTATCGAGCTGACCTCACGCGTGGTAATAAGCGCGCTTTGCGGATGGTCCTGGCTGAACCGCCAAAGGCCACGCACGGCCCGTGAAGTAGTTTGAACTCTCTTGCGATGGCTTTTGATCCGAATTTTCGGTTGCCAATAAGTCGTTCAAGAACATATATTAACCAAAAACCACTGAGTGCAGGAGGCGGCTAACTTTGGCTAAGCAAAACGAGATCATGAACGAAGAAAGTGCCGGTTTGAACAACGCGAACGGCGCCGGCGAACTCAACGAAACCAAGAAGGCTTTTGTTGAACCGGCGATCTCTGTGCCGGTCGACGTTCTTGAAGCGACCACTTTCTTTCAGGTAGCGACCAGCGGCGCGACCAATTAAGACAACAAGAATTTCGGTTGCATGAGTGTTATGCAGGTCCTTGACCGACCGGCCTCGCAAAGTTTTCATGCGGTCGCCGGTCGGTTGTTATTTTTTCAAAGCCTCGATCCCCAGCTTGCCACGCTGATTGAACATCTGTGCGCAGGCTGGCAACTGACGCCGGTCTCTCTCCCGGAACGCAGTCCTGACATCAATATCACCTTCACCTGTAGCGGAAGCCTGCCGCCGGCCCCCGCGGGTTTGCATGAGTTTGAAGTTGCTGAAGGTGGGCGTTGTTACAGCGCCGGCCACGAGTTTTACCTGGAGTTTGCTAACTCACTGCTGCACGTCGCACATGACGCTAATTCGCTGCAGCACGTCGCCCATGACGCTAATTCGGTGCAGCACGCCGGAGCGAAGGACGTCGTCGGCGTATCGGTCTGGATTCGAAAAATCCCTTTCCCCGCAGCCGCCGAACTCGCGCGCGTAACATCCTTTGCGATATGCGCCGCACTGCGCCGTTTCGGAACCTTCGAACTTCACGGCGCCGGCGTAGTAATACCCAACACCGATCGCGGCGTGCTAATCGTCGGACCATCAGGCAGCGGCAAGTCAACTCTAACCACACAACTGGCGCGTGCCGGCTGGAGCTACCTCTCAGACGACGAACTGTTGCTGACTCTAAACGCCGACGAGGTCGAAGCCCGCGGCTTCCGCAGTTTCTTCGCGCTCGCGGATTCAAAGCGCGCT
This sequence comes from Pyrinomonadaceae bacterium, assembly GCA_036276375.1. GTDB lineage: Bacteria > Acidobacteriota > Blastocatellia > Pyrinomonadales > Pyrinomonadaceae > PSRF01. The sequence goes on from DASUOZ010000386.1 coordinate 5,412, forward strand.
TTGAAGGACTGTTTCGAACCCGCCGCCATATTCACAGCCGCGCGCGCCGAGAAAGTCGCCCCGCGTTTCGTGTTCTTTACAAAAATCCGCGGCGCAGGCGAGACTCAGCTCGACAAACTAACCCAGACGGAAACGATGTCGCGCCTGATCCGCGCGTGTCCCTGGGCCACTTACGACACTGCGATCGCCGACCCGAATCTCGAACTTCTGTCGCGCCTCGCGCGCCAAACACAAGGATTCGATCTGCTGGCCGGGACCGATCTGCTCGAACCGAATCGAGCGTCGCAGATTCTCAGCGCTGTCTGCCGCGCCTAAACCAATGGAGACTGACAGCCACTTCAGTGACGACTATGGTCCACAGCGACTGAGTGTGGAGCTGGCTAACATCTGCAATCTCCATTGCAGCTACTGCTTCCGTTCCGAAGACAATCTCTACAGCCATCACGCCAAGTTCTTTCCGCTCGAGCTGCTGCGCCGAGTGATCGACGAAGCCCGCGCCGCCGCGCAGATCACGCGCATCAACTTCACGGGCGGCGAACCGACGCTTCATCCCGAGTTTACGGAAATACTCGAAACGGTAGCTGACCGCGGTTTACTGGCGAGCTTTGTGACCAACGGTTGGCACTTCGAACGTACGTGGCCGGCACTAACCGCGAACCGCAAGGCGGTGTCGCACGTCGCGTTCAGTCTCGACGGCGTGGATCGCGAGACACACGATCGCTGGCGCGGCACCGGCTCGTTCGATCGTTTGATTCGCGCCTTTTCGCGTTGTTACATCGCGCAGTTGCCGTTTGCGATCAAGATCGTGGTGCGGCGCGATCTGGTGGACCAGTTGGAACGAATCGCGATCTTCGCCGCGCGCATGGGCGCCGCGGCGTTGAACTTCGTTCACGTCATGCCCACCTCGAGCAAGTTTGAAACCGACGTCGCGCTCGATCGCCAAGAGCAACGCGCCGTCGAAGAAGAGATTGCGATCCTCGCACGCATTTTCAAGATGAAGATTGGCATAGACGTTGGCTACTACAACATCGACGAGCAACGCGCTCCGTGCTCGCCTTTGGCTGGTAGGAGCATGAACGTCGATTATCGCGGGCGTCTCTCGTTGTGTTGCAATCTGTCGGGCTTCCGCGGGGCCGCTGAG
>DASUOZ010000387.1:0-9489 GCA_036276375.1 Pyrinomonadaceae bacterium
CGCTCCACAAACTTCCGCAGCTTCAGCTTACTTGCTGCCCGCGTTTGACGAATACAACGTGGCCTACAAAGATCGCGCCGCCGTCGTTGATCTCAACGACGGTAATCCGGGACTGTCCTCGTGGGACCTGCTCGGACCAACAGTGATCGTGGGAGGGAAAGTCGCCGGCAACTGGAAAGCCACGGTTGCTCCGAACCAAGTCACGATCACCGTCACTGCGGCGCGAGCTCTGAAGAAATCGGAAAAACTCGCCATCACAGAAGCCGCCGACCGCTACGCCGCCTTCCTCGGTTTACCCGCCGCTGTTCATATTTGAACACGCGCCAACCTGCCGTCACGCCCGCGCAAACTTCTCGGCAAACTTAACTGCTAACGTCAGGCATACACGTTGCCACCAAACACCGAAGGTGTTCGCTAAACTTTCGACAAAGAGGAGTACCAACATGAACATTGGAATTATTGGCGCCGGCCAAATCGGCGGCACGCTGACACGACGTCTGACCACGCTCGGTCACGACGTTTTCGTCGCCAACTCGCGCGGGCCGGAGTCGCTGGCAAACCTGGCCCGCGAAACTGGCGCGACCGCAGTCACGCCTTATGAAGCAGCGCGCCACGGCGAAATCGTCATCGTCACCATCCCCGAAAAGGACATTCCCAAACTGCCACGCGATCTGTTTGAAGGAGTGCCCGACGACGTCGTCATTGTCGACACCGGCAACTACTACCCACAACAACGCGATGGACGCATCGACGGTATCGAACAGGGCGCTACCGAGAGCCGTTGGGTTTCGGATCAACTCGGACGTCCTGTGGTGAAAGCTTTCAACAACATCTACGCCGATCATCTTCTGCGACTGGGGCGCCCGTCCGGCACACCGGGACGAATCGCGTTGCCCGTCGCCGGCGACGACAAAAACGCAAAACAAAAAGTGATCGATTTGCTCGACGAGCTCGGCTTCGACGGCGTTGATGCTGGCCCAATCGACGAGTCGTGGCGACAGCAGCCAGACACTCCGGTCTACGGCACTGATTTCGACGCGGAAGGCGTGAAGCGGGCGTTGTCTGAGGCAAGCCAGGAACGCAAACCGGAATGGCGCGCGCAGCAGGCGCGAGCTGGAAAGGGCCAATAAGCCCCGCTCGTATCAAACAGCCTCTGTCGGCATCGCCAATGGCCGTCGCTACAATTTGGCACACAAACTTGTACCTTTCAGCAGGACTAAACGATGGTCCAGCGCTACGACTGCGATCCAGAAACTTGAACGCGGAAATACAAGTGGTCCAGGAGGTGATTGCAGATGGCCAGATACGGCAAAAAGGCGAGTGAAAAAGTCGAGCGGGCAATGCACGAGCGCAAGCAAGGCACCTTGAAGAGCGGTCGCTCGGGTAAGAAGGTCACAAGCAGGAAACAGGCGATAGCGATCGGACTTTCCGAAGCTCGCGAAGCGGGCGCGAAGGTGCCACCACGCAAAGGATCAAAGAAGGGATCGAAGAAAGGTTCAAAGAAGGCCGGCAAGAAACGATCTACAAAGAAGCGCTCTTCTAAGAAGAGTTCTTCTAAGAAGTGATTCCTCTGGCCCCATCGCGAAGAGTGTCGACGCGAACCCACCTGCGAGCGGGTAAAGATGCCGATTGCCGCGTAAAACTTCTCGCTTCCGACGGGTGAAGTGCTTCCGCAGCCGTGCGCCGCCGTATTAATGTCCGTAGTTCCTGTTTTGAAGAGCGGCGACGCGGTGGAGAGAATGATGAAGTACATCACGGCGTTCGAGAAGAACACTCCCGTAACGATGTCCGTGCGCGTCGCCTTGAGCTCTTTGGTCTCGTTGGTATCAACGTTGCACTGGTCGCAGTGGGGCCGCGTGGCGACTGGAAAACGTACGTCGAAAGGAGCACAGTGCCATGAAATCGCTTTGGGCGCTCCGCAATCTCAGTTGGTTTGAGTTGGGGAAGAGAGTTTGGCGCGAGGCCAACAACGATCGTCTCTTCGGGCGCGCTGCCGAGCTCTCCTACTACTTCCTGCTCGCACTCTTTCCCTTGCTTATCTTCACGACCTCAGCGATCGGCATCGTTCTCGGTTCCGACCTGGGCACGCGGCAGCAGCTCTTCAGTTACCTGGCGCGCATCATGCCGCCGTCGGCGTTTGAACTGGTGAACGGAACGGTGTTGGAAGTCTCGGAAGCGAGCAGCAGCGGCAAGCTTTCGTTTGGTTTACTCGCCGCGCTTTGGGCCGCGTCGAACGGCATGAGCGCGATCACCGATTCACTCAACGCTACTTACGATATCGAGGAGCAACGTCCGTGGTGGAAACAACGTCTCGTCGCAATCGGCCTGACAGTGGCGCTCTCGATCCTGATCCTCTCGGCTTTGCTTTTGGTGATCGCGGGTGGACACATCGCGGAAGGCGTTGCGAATCACTACGGCCTTGGTTCGCAGTTCGCAACCCTCTGGAAGATCGTTCAATGGCCGCTCGTACTCGCGTTCATGATCCTGGCGTTTGCCTTGATCTACTACTTCGCGCCCGACCTGCGAGAGCAGAAATGGACGTGGCTCACACCGGGTGCGGCGATCGGCGTTGCTTTGTGGCTGTTGGTGTCACTCGGGTTTCGCATCTATCTTCAGTTTTTCAATTCTTACAGCACGACGTATGGCTCACTGGGCGCGGTGATCATCCTGATGCTGTGGCTCTACTTCACGGGTGCGGCGGTTTTGATCGGCGGTGAGATAAATTCCGAGATCGAGAACGCCGCGGCAGAACGCGGCGAGCCCGAAGCGAAAGAACGCGGCGAGAAAAGCCCGGATGAGAATGAAAAAAGGCGCAGTGATTTAGTTGTCGAGCGGTAAGTCGACAATCAGCGCGTTATGGTCGGAGATGCGATCCTTCAACGCGTAGTTCAACGTCTTCAGAGTGCGGCCAAACTCCGGCGCAAATCGAAACGGCTGATCGTTATCGTTGGGATCGGTCAGTCCCACGGGCTTCACAAAGATCCAGTCGAGCTTCAATGCGACACTGATCTTTCCGTTCAGTTCCATCGTGCTGACAAAGCCTTTCGAAGCTCGTTCGTTCGAGTCGGAGAAAGTCTCGCCACTGGCGCCGACCGAATGAAGTTTCGAGCCGCGAAAGTCAAATGCCCCTTCGTCGGCAAAACGAAAGTCCTTCAGCGTGCTGAAAAACTTCTCTTCGGGATTCTCGGAAATAAACTTCACGCTCTTCACCGTCGGATCTTTTCGCATGCGCTGCATCTTCACCGCTCCGATCGTGATGTCGTAAAGCAGACCAACGCCCGTGGCGTACTTGATTCCCTGGGTCACCCAAAACTTGCTGCTGCCGAGTCGCTTTTTGACCTCGCGTTGGAAGGAAGTCGGAGTGGAGTCGCTGCCCGAAGTATTCATGTCGCCGGCGATGACCACGGGATGCGTTAGCGGTTGGATTAACGCGAGCAGTTCTTCGAGTTGTTTCAAACGTTCGGACGGTTTTGCCTTGGCTTCGAGATGCGTGGCAACGATAGTCATCCTGCCGCCGGGGATGCTGCGTTCGTCGATGTCGGCGAGCAGCATCATACGTCCGCCGCGCCGTATTTCACGCGCAATCTTCTCGCCGAAGACGATCCCACCGCCTTTGCGTTTCCCTTTCTCGAGCGCCGACACGCCTTTCTTTTCAGCGGCAAACCAGTCGTGACCTTGATTCACGAAAGGCACGAGCCGCACGTTTCGCAGGGGAAAGCGACTCAGGATGGCGGTGCCGTGCAGACCGCGCGTACGTGTTTTGTCGACGGCGAGGTTCTGGATCATCTCCTCCTTGTCGGCGCTGCTTTCGCCTTCGAAGGTTTCAATGCCCAACGTCAACGGATCGACTTCCACGAATTCAACGCCAAACGCGTAATTCATTTGCAACGCAGCCGCCAACTCGCGCGTGATGTTGCGGTAATCGGTACGTTTCAATCCCCAGTCGGCTTCGTTCAACACAATGACATCGGCGCGACTCAACTTCGCGGCCTGGTCGAGAATCTCGTTCAGATTGAAACGCGAACCACGCGCTATTACGGGCAAGCGCCGGAAAAATCTCTGATCGTTCGTCAGCGCTGCTTTGAGCGCCTCGAACTCCAAGCCCCGTTCAATGTTCCACGTCGCCACGCGGATGAATCTCTTTTTGAAGTCACTGGGCGAGCCGGCCTTTTGCCCGCGCAGCCCGGCGGAGTTGTTTACAAACGGTGTCGTCAGCAGGCGGTCGAGTCGGGCTGCGAGCTCCGGCGGCGGAACGTCGTTTTCGTAAAGCGCGACCAGATCGTCGTAGGTCAGCAATGGTGGCCCACTCTGCTGGGCCGGCGTAACCGAACAGCAACTGAGTAGCAGCAACAACAGCGCACAGATCCGTGGCTTAGAAAGGTGCACGAATTGGTCCTCCCGGATAAACGTTCCCCTGCAACTGACCATCTTTTACCACCATCACGCCGTTCACGACCACGAACCTCACGCCGGCGGCTTCTCGCGCCGGCTCTTGAAACGTAGCACGGTCGCTAATCGTTTGCGGATCGAAGATCGTGAGATCCGCATCGGCGCCAGCACGAATCCGGCCTTTGTTTTTCATTGCCGGCACTCGCCGCTCCAATCGCTGCGCGGGCATCAACGTCATCTTCGCCAGCGCATCCATCAAACTCAGTGCGGCATCTTCCCGCACGTACTTGCCCAACACTCGCGAATACGTTCCGGCCGTGCGTGGATGGCCTTTGCCGTTGTCGAGAATACCGTCGCTCGCGATGATGGTCAGCGGATTGCGCAAAGCGCCGAGCACGATCTCCTCAGTCATAGAAAAGACGGCGACCATGCCGCCGGTTTGGCGATACTTCTCGAAAGTTTCTTTCGTGAGCCGTTCGCCGGTCGCCGCCCACTGCAAATCTTTGTAGTCGATGCCGAAAACTTCCTGCCAGCCCTCGTTGAAGATCGCCGACTTGATGTCGGTCATGCCCGCGATGTACGGGTAACACTCGGTCGTAACGTCAAACTTGCGCGCGCGCGCTTCGTCGATCATCTGCAACAGCTTCGGCGTTGCTGGTCCACCGGTGCTGTGAATGTGTACCACATGTAAGGGCGCGCCCGTAATGGCTGCGGCGGAGATCACTTCTTCGAGCGCCTGAACGCTGCTCGCGGGTTCTCTCGCGCCGGCGTTGCGCAGGTGCACGTGACACGACGCGCCATAGCGCGCAGCGACGCGAAACATTTCCAGGATTTCCCAGTGCGAAGCCTGCGGCGTGTACTGAATGCCGAAGCCGGCCGCGACCGCGCCCTGCTTCAATCCCTGCTCGAGCCGCTGCTTCATGTCGCTGATCTCGGCATCGGTCGCGGCACGCCGCGCCGCTTCGCCGGTCGGCAGAAACGTGACCGGTTCTTTCATTGCCGCCATACGCGCGGCGAGATGTCCGGCGCTGACGCCGTAGTTGATCAACGATTTGCCCGCGCGTTCAGCGTACCAGCGACCGACGTCGCCGGTGCCGACCTCGAGCTCCAACGCGCTGGTAACGCCGTCGAGCGCTTTGAAACGAAAGTTCTCTTCGTTCTGGCCGTGTTGATGAAGATCGATGAAGCCGGGCGAGACGACGAGCCCGCGCGCGTCGATCGTGTTGCGGCCGTTGAGACGAGCGCGTGAGATCGATTTGATTTTTCCGTTGGAGACGCCAAGGTTGCGAACCGCGTCAGTCTTCGTTTCGGGATCGATGACGCGGCCGTTGAGAATTACGAGATCGTAGGTTTCCGTCGAAGAAGAACTCACCGGGCTAACACTCGCGAACAACAGAAGGCCACAAAGAAGCACAAGAGGCACAAAAGAAATGCGTAATTTCTTGTGCCTCTTGTGCCTCTTTGTGGCAGTCTGGTGCAATCAGCGAACCTTTCCTCGCGCCGCAACTCGCCAGACAGTTTCGACTTGCTCACCTCTGACGCCGTAGATTTCATCGTGGAGGTTTACAGTGCTGCAAACGTGATTCGGGATGATCATGAGGCGCTCGCCGACGCGGTATTTTCGATCGGATAGGGACACGTTTACGTGACCGTGTTCTTCCGAGAAACGTTCGATCTCGGCGGCGGGATCTTCCTTGATGAGTCCGAAGCCACGGCCGTGTTCCGCTTGATAGCGATCTGAGGAGAATGTTTTAGAGCCGCCGTCGATGACGGCGTGACCGGACACACTCGTGCTGACAACCGTGACGAGCACTGATAACGCGCATTCGCTGACGTCTGCTGCGGAGACGCCGACCGTGTTGCGATCGTTGAAGATGTAGGTGCCGGGTCGTACCTCGTTCACGCCGTGAAACAGATCGCTTTCGTAACGACTCGGCGTTGAGCCGCCACTGACGACCGCAACCGGCACGCCCGCACTCGCAAACGCCTCAACACACCGATCCAATAGCTCGTTGACTTGCGCGCGTAACACGGCGCGTTGATCGGGTTCGACGCCGAAGTGGCCGGGAAAGAACATCAGGCCCTGGAAGTTCAGGCCCGGCAGTGAAGAGACCGTTTGGGCCAGTTGCAGCGCGTCCGATTCCGTTCCGACACCGCAGCGACCGAAGCCGGCGTCGAGTTCGACGAGAATGCCGGCGTGACTCCCGCGGTCGGCGACAGCCGCCGAGATTCCGCGGGCAGCTTCGGCTGAATCGAGCGACACAGTGATCTTCGCGCGCTCGGCGAGGCGCGCGAGCCGCGCAGTCTTGATTGGTCCAACGATCGGATACGCAATCAAAAGATCGTCGAGGCCGGCGTCGATCATCACCTGGGCCTCGTCGAGCTTGGCTACCGTGATGCCGGCGGCGCCACTCTCGATCTGCTTGCGTGCGAGCTCGGGGATCTTGTGGGTCTTGGTGTGCGGGCGGAGACGAAGATGATGGCGACGGCAATACTCCGCCATCCGGGACAAATTGGTCTCCATCACGTCGAGATCGATGACGAGCGAGGGCGTGTCGAGTTCGGATATCAGCATCAGGGAACGATCGTGAACGTGGCGTCCTGCTTAACGGACTTGCGCGTGACCATGTCCTTGATCTCGATCGCCGCCGTGTAGTTGCCCGGCGCCAGACCAGCCAATTTTATGTACTCGGCAAACGTCAGATGCAACACCGGCTGCGGCTGAACGTCAGTCAACACGTAATCAAAAAACTTCGTCGCCGGTTGCCCGTCTTTCATCAGGCGCACCGTAACGCGCACCATCGGCTTGCCGGTGTCGGGACTGTTCGCCGCATTGTAAACCGAACCAAACATGATCAGGTTGTCACTCGCCTGAAATCGCTTCCCCGCCGACGGCCGAATCTGCGTTCGACCGTGCACAAACACGTCCGCCGGTTCATCCGAGCCAAGCCTCGGAAGTTGGGCCTGCTCAACGAAACGACTGAGCACGGTCGGCGTCGCCGCAAACTCCGTATTCGGTTCGGGCACGACAAACTGTTCGCGTTTTGCCGCCGTCTTGCCCGTCAGCTTGTCTCGAACGATCACATCGAGCGTGTACTCGCCCGCCGCCAGGACCATGTCCTGACGATAATAGATGTTGTTGTTGACGATCGATTGGTAGTCGGTGTCGTTGAGGGCTACGTCAAAGCTTCCGCCGAGTCGCGAAAGATTCTTGTCCCCGGCTTTCAGCACGCCGAGAACTTCCAATTGCATCGACTGCTTGTCGCCCTTGCGTTCAAACTTCACCGCGGACGGTGGCAACTCGAGCGCGAGCGGCACCGTGTACAAACCCTCGCGCGATCTGAACTGACTCAAACCAACATAAACGGGCAGTTCCGGATTGGACTGCGCCGCCGCGAAACCACTCAGCAGTTTCTTGTCGGCCGGCGACAGGAGCACGATCTCTTCCGGCGGAATCGCGTAATAACCCGAACGCGAAACGACCTGCGCATCGGGCCGTCGCACTTCGATCTTCACTTTCCGAAACGTGCCGTCGAAGTCTTGGTTCGTACTGCGATACGCGATCGTGTAGCGCGCTTGAATCTCTTCGTTGATTCGTTCGAGTCCCTGGCCGATGTCGTTGTTGCCTTTCAAAAATCTGCCGCCGGTGTCGCCGGACACGCGATAGAGAATGTCGTACTCGCGGCTTTTTCCTTCCTGACGCACGTTGTCAAAGACCGTCTCGCCGCCGACTGCGCGGATTCGTTGTTCCTGGTTTGTGATACCGGAAACGCCCGCCATCGGGTTGTTCGGCACCAGCGCGCCGGAAGCCGTCCCGCCGGCGCGCAGACCGGCGGAGTCGATGATGTAGATCGCGACGTTCGCGCGGTTGGCGATGTCGATCGTACTTTGCACTTGCCAATCGAGCACTGCGGGCGTCACGAATCCCTGCGAAAACAGGACCACCGTTTTCTTGCCGGGTATCGAGCGGAGCCCTTCACAGATCGCCGCCAACGCCGCCAGGACCGGGCGCGACTGTTGCAGACTAAGCGCGGTGCGCAGCTTTAGGAATTGCGCGAGCACGGTTTGCGCGATCATCAATTTCGCCGCGGCGGGCGAGTTTAACTGGATGTTTCCGTCAGGTGCGCCAGCAGTCAGGATCTCGCGTTGTGCGTTGATCTTTTCCGCCAGATCTCTCTGTTCGAAGTTTTTCGAAGTGGCGTTGACGTCGGTGTTCTCGAGCGCGGCGATGAGTTTGTCTTTGTCCTGAGTGAACGGTTGCAGCATCTGCAAACCGTTAGTGACTGAAAGCAAAGCGACGACATCGTTATCCGTGAACTGCTCGCGAACGTATTTGACCGTGCCTTCGCGAACTTGTTTCATGTTCGTGATGTCGGTCGTTTGCGAGTCGAGCACGAGCGCGACGTAGTTTCGCGGCGCCGCGGATGGCGGAGTGGTGGTCGTTGTTGCATCAGGTGCAGCCGCGTTCGGGCCCCTGGCGTCAGTTCGCGACAACGGCGCGTCGAAGAACTCGATCTTCTGCGCGACTCCGTTCTCCACAACGGTAAAGTCCTCCGCCTTCAAGTCCGGGACGTACTTGCCCTTCTTGTCTTTGACGATCACGTCGATGTTGACGAGATTCGACTTAACGCGCACGACGTCGTCGTCGCTTTGCTGCTGCTGCTGCGCAAACACGACGGAACCAAACAGGATCGCGATCAGAAAAACTGCACTGTACTTCATTGTCTTACCCTCTGCCGACGCCGAGAGCGTCAGCGACACGGTTGATGTAGTTGAACCATGAAGCAATCAACGTGATCTGAAGAATCCCCCTGTCGTCAAAACCCGCCGCGCGCAAACGCTCGTGATCCGCGGGCGAAATGCGCGTCGCGTCGCGCGTGATCTGCACGACGTAATCGAGCATGACGCGCTCCTGCTCGGTGATGGGCGCGGAACGGTAGTCCTCTTCCAGCGCCGCTACCAAATCCTGGTCCAGTGTCACTCGACGCAGAAACTCTGCGTGCGATTCGATTCAATAATGACACCGGTTGGTTACCGAAACGACCGTCGTGATCATCTCGTGCTGCCGCCGCGTCAGTGGCAGATCCGGCGACATCAACG
>DASUOZ010000388.1:0-3498 GCA_036276375.1 Pyrinomonadaceae bacterium
GCATACGCAACGCGAAGCTTGTGCACGTACTCGCCAATCGTCTGCCGGTGAACTGTCCGGAACACGCGTGAGAGATGAAACGGGTGCACGCCAATCTCCTGCGCGATATCCTGCACCTTCAAATTACTCCGAAACTCCGCCTGCAGCAGGTCTACGGCGTTCGACAACCAACGCGGTTCGTTACGCTCTTTGCTGTCTTTGATCCGGCCCACCAGCGCCAACATCTCGAGCACAAGACCTTCAATCGTTAACACCGAACACGCATCCGCCTGTTTGTGCTCGCGATAAAGACGCATCGACAACCACGCCAGATCACCTTCATGCAGACTCGAATCCAAATCGACGCTTCCCAAGCATTCGCGCAAACGCTCCATCCACGCCGGCTTAACTTCCACGCTGAAGAAACGTCCACCAGCCGGCCCGACTTCATCCACGTGTGTCGTGCCGGGCGGATGAAACATCACGGTCAGCGGCTTGTAAGTAATTCGCTTGCGTCCAAACTGCTCCCAGTAGTTCCCGTTCAGCAGGAGGCAAAAGTACGCCAGCTCGTGCGAATGCGACGGAAGCTTCCGCGCGGTTTCGTGCTTCAGCTCCGAAAGAATCAGGCCCGACGCCTCACGCTTGCGCGTGATTTCGCCGTAGAAGTGTCCCGGCTGAAGATTTTGATTAGCCGACATCGCAGAGCTCACTGCATGACTGGAGGCGGGAGACCTGCGGCAACTATATCACCTGTCGATGGCAAGACAAGTCGCGCTTACCCCACCTGGGAGAGTCACTGAACAAATAGCACTTCGCGTCGTACACATAACCGTTCCTCAACCAAAACCAGTAAGAAATCGGAGGGGTTATGAAGAAACTAATCGTGCTATCTGTAATCGTTCTGGTAGCGTCGGTATTGCTGAAGGTCGCTTCAGCCGAATCGTCAGAAGCCGCCGCCGCGCGCGTGCCACTCGAGAATTACATTCAGGGCCACGTTACCGGCAACGGCGACTTCATGCGCAAAGCATTTCACTCCGAAGCGAAGGTGATGGCTTTTCGTGACGGGAAGCTCACCAACCTGACGTCTGAGGAGTTTGCGTCGCGTTTCAACGGCAAGCCCGCGGCAGACGAAGCGCAGCGTAAGCGGCGCATCGAGAGTGTCGAGATCACCGGCAATGCAGGCGTCGCGAAGATCGTTTTAGACTACCCAACCGTTACTTTCACTGATTACATGTCGCTGTTGAAGGTGGGCGACGAGTGGAAGATCGTAAACAAGGTGTTCTACGCCGAGCCGAAAGCGAAGTCTTAACGAACAGCGCGCGTCCGTAGTACACTGCCGGAGCGATTTGCCCAGAGATTCAGAAACGGAGCAGCATCAAGGAGGTTTAAGTTGAAACACAAGTCCCGGCTGACGTGTGCCTTTATACTCGCCTTGACGATCGTCGGATTCCAAACGACCGCAAGCACCACGGTTAATCAAGACCAACCAACCATCTGCAAAGATTCGATCCAAATCACGGCGTTCACTTTCAACGTTTACAAAGGTAATTACGACAACTGGAGCTGGGTGCCGCGCATGCAGTATCGCGTGAATGGTCCGATCCAGAGCGGTAGTCAGCTTTACGTTGAGTTCAGCACGCCAACCGGACCATGGGTCAAGTTTGACTGTTCCACCAACAACATCGAAAAGGGCTACTGGTGGAAGACCGAGTGCGGCGGCAGAGACATTCCGGAAGACAAGGGCTCGCTCTACACCGGACCGGTGAACTTCACGATCAAGATGCGCAACGAGCTTCACGGCACCGACGCAACGCTCTTCACCGGCAAAATGAAAGTCGCGAAAGCGCGCTCGAACGAAGTTGGTCCGAAGGCTGCGAACAAGTGGGTCTACTTCGTGGATCACGATTGGAACCTGCCGATCGGTTACGTGTATCTCACGCCAGCCGACGTTCATGGCTGGAAAATGCCCGACTTCCACGTGGCGTTTTGGGTTCGTGGTGAGCCGGGACGGTTTGACCCGCACTTGTTCTATCAGGGCAAGGAAGTCGGCAAGAAGTTTTACGAAGGCACGGAAGTTGGTCGCGCCGGCTGTGAAGCGGTGATCGAGAACAACACGACGCACTACGTCGAAGACTCAGTGCCGGAGAAAGCCAAATGGGCCCGCATCGAGTGTGATTTCCCAAACATCAAAGGCAGCAACACGACGGGCGAAGCTCCGAGTATCTTCGGCGAGATCTTTACCCTCGCTAATAATCCGGGTGAATACGAGTTCAAACTGTTGCGGAACAACAAACTCGCGCGGTCGATAAAGTTCACCGTCCAATCCGGCGGCAAATTCGATAACGGCATCGCGGCGGCCAACAAACTCGGGTCAGACATCGTAATCGTGCCGGTCCAGGTCATCGGCGATCAGGACGGCATGTGGAACAAAACCGCGTGGAAAACCGACGCCTTCTACGGCAACCCCCTAACCGGTTTCACCGCGCTGCCTTAAACCTAGACCAAATAGAGAATGATGCACGAGATTATCGAGATTACGTGTACAATGCCGCGGCATGAGTGATTCGCCGCCCACGCTCTCTGCCGGTGAAGAGATTGCCAATAGCATCAGTCACGGTCTTGGTCTACTTCTCGCTCTGATCGCGCTGCCGATACTCGTCATTTCCGCGGTGCGTATCGGCAGCACGCGTTTTATGATCGGCGCGGCGGTGTTTGGCGTGACTATGATCCTGCTGTATCTCGCGTCGACGCTCTATCATTCAGTCACTCACGACGCGGCGAAAAAGGTCTTTCGGCTCTTTGACCACAGCGCGATCTTTTTACTGATCGCCGGTACGTACACACCGTTCACGCTCGGTGTGTTGCGCGGCACGTGGGGCTGGACGTTGCTCGCGATCATCTGGTTTCTCGCGCTCGCCGGTATCGTCGTCAAGGCGGTGCCACGCACACGTCACTCGTGGATCTCGATGGTGCTCTACCTCGTCATGGGCTGGCTCGCAATCGTCGCGATCAAACCGATGTTCGAGCTCGTGCCTGTTCCCGGCATTATTCTGATATTTGCCGGCGGCCTGGCCTACACCGGCGGGCTCGCCTTCTTCGCCGCGCGCAGCCTGCGCTACAGCCATTTCATCTGGCACCTGTTTGTGATCGCCGGTACTGCGTTTCACTTCTTCGCAGTGCTCTGGTACGCAGCCTGATCGCTACGCGGTTGACCTCCACGACTCCACGACACGAATTTGCTATTTCGACTTGTATTGAAACGTGATCCGCGTTTCCTCACCCAACACCAGCGGGCGCACAAAGCGATACGACCGGCCACTACGTGGCACTTCGATTCGCACCGGAAGAATTCCCGCCACGCGACGCTGGAGATTCATCACATTTTGCGACGGTGCGCCTGCGCCTCTGCCTTCGCCGGAGTCGGCCTGTTTCCTGCGCACCATCTCTTCGATACGCCGGTTCTCACGCTCCATCGCGTCCACGCCGTCCGTTACGGTTACGGTTGCCGCCACGCTCCCT
>DASUOZ010000389.1:0-2643 GCA_036276375.1 Pyrinomonadaceae bacterium
GGCGTCTTCGCGAAGTTCAAATCCCACAGCAGCAGCTCCCAGTAAAGGGCGTTGCCTTCGGACCAGAATGGCGTACCGAAGATGGCGCGGTACGGTTTGTTGCGCGCGGCCATGAAACCTTGCAGGTGATGGCCGGGAATGAGTTCGTGATGAACGGTGGCGCGCGAGAAGTGGATGTTGTTGCCCCGCATGCTCATCATCTTCTGCTCGTGGGCCATGGTGTTGGTGGGGAAGGAGACCTGGATGACCTCGCCGCCGAGAAAGAAGGGACTGACGAGCTGGCGCTCGGGCGTCATCATTTCCATGCGCCAGCTTTCTTTGGCCAGTTCGGGAACGGTGACGAGATTGTTGTCTTCGACAAACTTGATTGCCTCGAGCGCGAGGTCACGAATCATTTCCGGTTGTTTTCCGGGATCGACGTAGAGGTTTTTGACGTGTTCGAGCGCCTTGTGCCAGTCGTCGCCATAACCGAGGTCGCGCGACGCTTTTTTCATCTCGTTTTCGCACCAGGCCATCTCTTTCTCGCCAATGGCGATGAGCTCTTCGGGTGTGTAAGGGATCATCTCGGAGCGTAGTTCGCTCAGCAGCGCTTCGCGGCCGATCGGGTCACCGACGATATCGCTGTTATCCCCAGGTCGTGCGTTCGGACTGGAAGTGGCTCTTTGACTGGCCTGAGGATTGGCTTGAGATCCCTGCCCCCTGGTTGCTCCGGTTTGCGCCTGCCCCGGTTCAACTCGAATACCCACAATCTTCTCGGCGATAAAGGTCGCGTAGGTTGTCAGCGACTGATCTACAGACCGGTACGGTTCTTCGTTCCACCACGTGAACATCGGATCGTAACCGTTGTAGAACGTGTACCAGTTGCGCAGGTTGTTGCGCAGGCCGTTGATTGCCGTGAGCGCGCGATTCGCGACGGTCTTTTTCGGTTTCAACGCTTCAACCGTCCGGCGCTGCTCGTCGATGGTCTTTCGCAGTGCAGTGAGTGAGGCCGCGACTTTCGCCGAGTTGATCGGCTCCATCCGGCGGCGTGCTTCCTCGAGGCTGATGATGGCGCCGGCGAACGGAATGAGAGGCTGGATTTCGGCGAATTGGCGCGCCTGTATGTCCGACTGGCGCAACTCGTATTCGAGGTGGTTCTTGAAGAGCACGTAGTCGATCTTGCCGTCCTGACTCATGACGTCGAAGTCCAGGCCTTTGAGCGACGCGAGCGATTCCTCGTAAAACTTCCTGAATCGATCGCGCCGCGCCTGCGACGTAGGTACCGGATACGAACGCGTCAGGCTGCCGCGGTCAAGCGCGTAGCGCTCGATTGCCGCGCGCATTTCGCTGACGGGTTCAGGCTTGGTTTTGCGGCTGCCGTTCTGAGCCGGGACTTGAATTAACAGGCAGAGTACTAAGAGAACTACGGTCAAGGGCCTGGTTTTAGGCATGGGGCTCTCCTAATTGGGCGGTTTTGAGCCACGGATTATACACGGATGACACGGACTGAAGTCTTACTAAAGGGTCAGTCTGTGTTTATCCGTGAAGTCTGTGGCCGTATTCTTAAGTTGCGCCCGTGAGAGACCGTTTGTTAGAATCCCCCGCGTAATTTTCTTACTTTTGATAGGACGCTCCAGAAGACCTTCGCATGAATCGAACAACTACTCGATTCTTTACTTTTAAGTGCCGCACTTTTTAAGTGCCGCCCGCCCAGTGGGTGCCGGCGAAGGCGCTCCTATCGAATCCGATCAACGAAGTAAGCAAATTAGTGAATCGTAAATGGTAAGGAATCGCCTTCGGCCTCGGGGTTTTGGGTCTCTGTGGTAGTCCCGTTGCTGAAAGGTGATTTAGAAATGAGCGAGATTAACGTACAACTGAAAGACGGCGCGCCTGTTCCCGTGCCCGATTCAGCCACGGTCGCGGAGGCTCTCAAAAAACTCGATCGCGATCTGGCCAAACAGGCTCTGGCTGCCAAAGTCGGCGGTCGTGAGGTGGACCTTGCGGCCTCAGTCAACGATCTAGCCGGCTCTTTCAATAATGGCGGCGCGGTGCAAATCGAACCTATCGTGCCCCAGACGCGCGACGGCCTCGAAGTTTTGCGTCACTCGACGGCGCACCTGCTGGCTGCCGCCGTACTCGATCTTTTTCCGGGCACCAAACTCGGCATCGGACCAGCGCTGCTCGACGACCCGCGTTATGGCTTCTTTTACGACGTCATCACGCCGCAGCAGTTGACGGAAGCGGATCTGCCCGTAATCGAAAAGCGGATGAGGCAGATCGCAAATCAGAACCTGCAGTATCGCCGCGAAGAGCTTCCGAAGCCGGAAGCCCTGCGCCTCTTCAACGAGCGCCAGGAACCGTTGAAGTGTGAACTGATCGACGAGAAAGCCGGCGACGTGGTGAGCGTTTACTACATAGACGGCTCGCCGTTCATCGATTTCTGTCTTGGTCCACACGTTCCGAACACGAACAAGCTGCGTGCTTTCAAACTCCTCTCGCTGGCCGGCGCTTACTGGAAAGGCGACGCGTCGCAACCGCAGATGCAGCGTATCTACGGCACGGCGTTTTTCACGCCGGAAGAGCTCGACGCCTGGTTGAAGCAACGCGAAGAAGCGGAAAAGCGCGATCATCGCCGTCTCGGCCGCGAACTGGACCTCTTCTCAA
>DASUOZ010000390.1:0-4559 GCA_036276375.1 Pyrinomonadaceae bacterium
ACCGTATTTCTTTACGACCGATATGGTGTTCTGGCGCGACGTGTTCAAGCCTGAGATTCCCTGGCAGAACCTGTGGCATCACGCATGTATCTGCGGCGCATATACCACGGGCTTATTGTTAACGACTGTCGTGATTTTCGAGCGGAAGGATATCGTTACCTGAGATGTGGGTGAAAATCGTTCTGCTGGTTGTGTTTTGTTTGATGATTCTGGGCGCCGTTCACTTCGCCCAGCCGCGTGCATCTGAGCAGACAAGCTCAGAACACAAAGTTGCTCCCTCGCTTCGGCTGCTTACCTGGAACATCGGTTATGCCGAACTCGAAGATGACACACGCGCACAGGAAAAAGATTTACCCGCGATCGCTGACGTAATCATGCGGCACGACCCCGATGCCGTTGCGCTCCAGGAACTCACCGGGAATGCGCAATTAAAGAGTTTGCTCGATCTGTTACACGGCAAATACCGAGGCGCGGTTGCCCAGAAAGGAAGGGGAGATCGATTCGAGGCGGTGCTGGTGAAAGACACGGCCGCCACCTTTACACCGGTTGCGGTTGGCGCTCGTTACGCGCTGGCGGCCTCATTTCGATCGCGCGGGAACACGCGGGAAGTAGTGTTTTTGAGCGCCCACGCTGACGCGTTCAATGCAGCTCAGCGAAGGACCTACACGGAAGCTTTGATGGATTGGGCTCAAGCCCGGATGCAAACGTCTGAGGTATTTATAGCGGGTGATTTCAACTTTGAGCTCAAGGCGGCCAATCAGACAAACATCTATACAGACAACCTGAAACACGACAGTGAAAGCTACAGTCAAATCCTGCGCTACTTCCGTGATTTGGGTCGTTCAGCCGGTGACACGGCCATCAACGATCGGCGCATCGATTACATCTTTGGTCCGGCGAAAGTCGAACAAGTCGGACGAGTCGAAGTCTTGCGTGATGCCGCGGTGGGTCGCATGGACCATTGGCCGCTGCTCGTTGAAATAGGCTCCTGATGTCAGACGTAGCGCTACAGACTGAACAGTTAACGAAGCGTTTTCGATCGCGCACGGCAGTTGATCGCCTGACGATGCGCGTCGAGCGTGGTGACATTTATGGTTTTCTCGGTCCAAACGGAGCGGGGAAGTCAACTACGCTGCGGATGTTGCTGGGTCTGGTAAGACCGACGTCCGGCGTGATCAAGTTTCCGATGCGTGCTTCGAGTTGGGAGTACTTGCAGGCGCGCTCGCGCGTGGGCGCCATAATCGAGACACCTGCTTTCTACGAGAATTTTTCCGGACGCCGGAATCTTCAACTACTCGCTTCGCTGTCTGGTGGCGTCCAACTGAAACGCGTGGAAGAGGTGCTGGAGCTGGTTGACCTGCGCGACCGCGCCGCAGATCCGGTGAGGGTTTATTCTTATGGCATGCGCCAACGTCTCGGAATTGCCCAGGCGCTCCTGCCAACACCGGAACTGATTATTCTCGACGAGCCCACGAATGGCCTCGATCCGCAGGGCATACAACAAACGCGAACGCTCATTCGACGCCTGCGTGATGAATTCCGGTTGACTATATTGCTCTCGAGTCATTTACTCGCGGAGGTTGAACAACTCTGCAACCGCGTCGGAATCATTCATGAAGGACGTCTGCTTTATGAAGGTGGTCCGGAAGCGTTGGTGTCACCCACCAGTCTTTACAAAGTCAGAGTTGACGACTTGTCGCGAGCGTTTGAACTACTGACCCAAAAACCCGGTGTGATGGTCAGCCGGAATGGCGCGTCGTTTTTGCGCATTGATACGGACGCGGAAAGTATTCCCGAGGTGAATGCGTTGTTAGTTGCTCATGGAATCAAAGTGTATGAGCTGAGTCCGGATCAGGAGAGTTTGGAGGAAGCATTCCTGCGTCTGACGGGCTCTACGTTTTGAGTTCAAGCTTTAGCTTGTTCGTCGCGACAAGACAAGACAGCCTAAAGGCTGAACTCAAAACGCTGAACTCAAAACGTGCCCCAGAAGGAGGACCAATGAGTAGCCCACGCCACGATCGAGATTCGATGGAAGCGCAGCACAGACAGGCGCAGATTGCGCTGGCCATTATGCGGCTGGGGCTCGGCAGTCTTTTTGTTTGGGTGTTCTTTGAGAACCTGGGAAAGGGTCTTTATAGTCCGTCCGGCTATTCCGGGCTGATTAATCACTACATCGAAAAAGGCCAGGCGCCACAACTGCTGAAAAGCGTTATGGCCCTGATGGCAAGTAACGCGGCCGTCGCTGGTCCATTACAGGGCTTTACGGAAATCACCTTCGGAGTGTTGCTGTTGATCGGATTACTGACGCGGCCCGTCGCCCTTGCCGCTTTCTTCTTTTTAACGACGCTATGGGTCGCTGAATTGGGCACTGCCTGGATTTGGGAACTACTGATACCGATGATCGTCGCGTTAGCGCTCGTGATTGGAGCGGCCGGACGCAAATGGGGAGTCGACGCCATACTGGCGCGCCGTTATCCCCGATCTTTGCTTTGGTAGACAGCGAGGCGCGCGAGTGTGATCAGGATACGGCTCGCCGCCAAAATCGACCCGCGAACTGTTCCCGCGATTTTGGAGTGGCCTCCCGCGCGCCGGCGGTAGTCAACGGGCACTTCCATCGTGCGCACACCTGCTTGAGCCGCGCGCATTTGCATCTCCAACGGCCATCCATACGTCTCTTCGCGCAACCCGAGTTTGTCTAACGTGTCGCGACGAATTGCGCGGAACGGTCCCATGTCGGTAGAGCGAACGCCGTACAGGAGCCGGAGAACAAACCCGATCATGTAGCCGGCGATCACCTGATGAAAGTTCATGCTGCCGCGTTCGCGGGCGCCGCGTGTTCTTGAGCCAATAACAAAATCGGCGGTTCCTTCGGTGATGGGGTTTACGAGCCGGTCCATCAGTTCCGGACAATCACTACCGTCGCCGTCGAGAAACACGACGATCTCACACTTGGGCGAGATGGACCGGAGTCCGGCGCGATACGCGCGCCCATAGCCGGGAATCGGCTCTTTCACCACGCGAGCGCCGGCCGTTAGCGCAACTTCTGCCGTTCGATCCTTGCTGCCGTTATCGACGACCACGATCTCGTCGACCAAATCTTTTGGGACGGCGTGGATAACAGTCCCGATTGCCTCTTCTTCATTCAGGGCCGCGATGATTACCGAAACAAATGGCTTCGCCTTACTCATGTTGATTTTTATGTTTACGCGTCCACCAGTTCACTACCAGCAGCACCAATGCGGGAACAAAAATAAGCGTCTTTAGCAGCAAGACGCGATCGGAACTGTCGCCAAGCCACGTCAGATAGAGCACGAAACTCGCCAGAGTGAGATAGAAAACGGGAACTGACGGAACAAAGCATAGGAAAGGTATGAGCAACGTGAAATACCAGGAGAAATGAGGCGCAAGAAGCACTAGGAATAGAGAAGTGATCACCAGGCCGCTTCGTAAATAGTTCAGGTCGTTGCCTCGTTGAAATTGCATCAGCCACAGAGAAAAACCACCGAGAACGGCAATCGCAAAAACCAGGTAGGTGGAAGTTGGCAGATGCATGTTTAAGAACTGACGCGAAACGGCCAGAAGATAAAATTGTTCTCCGTTGACCATGCCGCGTTCGCTGGCGTAACCGCCAAGGAACCCAAGCGCTCCCAATGGACCAACACTGAGGTACGGCAAATACGCGATTAGCACCGTAACGACAAACGCCAGCGGCATCTTCCATCTCCCGCGCACGTACAGCGCCGGAAACAAGACCGCCGGAAAGATTTTTACGCACGTGGCACACGCCAGTAATACGCCCGTCAACGTTTCCGCCTGCTTCCGACGAGCCAACAGCGCGAGTGCAATGAAAGCAATAGCGAGCGCGTCGAGGTGTCCGCTGCCGGCGAACTCCCAGACTGCCAACGGATGCCACGCGTAGATCAAAACTCTTTGCCGTGCGAAACCGAATGAGACCAGCAACTGAACGATCGCCCAGATCGCGACCGCCTCAAATGCGACCATCGCAACTTTCATCCACGTGACGGATTCGCTAAAGCGAGTGATCAGCAGGAACGCGCCTTCCGCGACCGGCGGATACATGGTGTGTGCGTAGTCGCGCCGGTTGATGTTTGGGTAGATCGTTTCATCGCGGAGTTGGACCAGTGATTCGTCGGCTGGAATGTATCGATAGGGATTGATACCAGCGAACTGCACGCGCCCGTCCCAGATATAACGATAGATGTCGTCGGATAAATAAGGTGGTGAAAAGATTATGCTCAAGCGGAAAAGCGCGGCGAACAGTAATCCAAGCAGCAACAGTGAACGGGAGTCGGAGCTCCTGAGACTCAGCCACGCGACCGCAAGGTAGATGACGGTCTGAATAACGACGAGCTTGAGAAACCACGCGATGTCAGCGACGCCTTTGGAGTGAACAGCGAGGCGATATACGACGAGCGTTGCGACGCCAAGCACGCACAACGCGATTAGGGTCGTTTTGGTACTGACGAATTTCCGAGTGCCCGGAGATGGTTCGCGCGGTTGTTCGCTCATAGCGGGAGCCGGCGCAGGTTCGGACAGAT
>DASUOZ010000391.1:0-6974 GCA_036276375.1 Pyrinomonadaceae bacterium
GCCCTTAATAGGACATCACAACCTAAAGGTTGAACTCAAAACTTTAGAATCAGTCTTGTGCTTTTTGTGCCTCTTTGTGGCTAGCGTTTGCCGACCTTGCGTGGCAGGGCTTCGTCCTCAACTTCACCGCCACGACTAATCGGAACTTCGGAAGGTTTGCTGTAGCTGACGCCGCGTTCTTCGCTGTCGAGATCGCCGGCGGGTAATGGTCCAGTGGGCGGTGGATTGAAGCCGGGATAATCGATGCGCGCGTGGTAGATCGCCGTGAGCGCGCTGATCATCGCTTCGCGAATCGTAGTCAGTTCCTGCAACGTCACGTCGCATTCATCAAGCTGCCCGTCGCTGACGATGGCGTCGACGATCTTCTGCACTATCGCGCGAATGTTTTCCGGGTCGGGTCGCGCGAGCGATCGCGCGGCTGCTTCACAGGAGTCTGCGAGCATCATGATCGCCGCTTCTTTGAACTGCGGCTTCGGACCGGGATAACGGAAGTCGGCTTCGTTGACCGGGTCGTTTGGCTTCGCCTGAGCCTGCGCCTTGCGCAGGAAGTAATGCAGCGTACGCGTGCCGTGATGCTGGGGGATGAAGTCGGCGATTTTCCTGGGCAGGCCGATCTCTTTCGCGAGACGAGCGCCGTAGGTCACGTGGCTGGTGATGATCTTGGCGCTTTGGTACGGCCGCAGTCGATCGTGCGGATTGTCTCCCTGTTGATTTTCAACGAAATATTCGGGTGCGGCGAGTTTGCCGATGTCGTGATAGAGCGCGCCGATTCGCGCCAGCAACGGATTTGCGCCCACCGTGCGACACGCGTCTTCGGCCAGTTGGCCGACCGCGTGCGAGTGTTGGTTTGTTCCCGGCGCGCGCAGCGCGAGTTGGCCGAGTACCGGAAGGTCCGCGTTTGAAAGTTCCAGCAGTTTGACGTCAGTCAGTATGCCGAAGAGCGACTCGTTAATCGGCATACCACCGGCTGTAAACACCGCCGTGAGAAGTCCGCCCGCAACGCCGCAACCGACCGCCAGCAGAAAAGTCCTGAACGTGAGTGGCTGGCCCGAATACGCGAGGAGCGCGACCGCCATCACTGCGTTGACGGCGCCCACGAGCAGACCCGCGAGCGTGACAGACTGCCGCTCTCGATAACGGCCGATGCCGTAAATCGCCACCGAACACGAGACCATGGCGAACAACGCCTTCGGCATTCCACCGGGCGCGAGCATGCCGGCGAAGAGCGCGGTGATCATCCCGGTGAGAAATGCGAGTTGCGTGTCGACGAGCATCGCCACCAGCAGGGCCGCGGCGGCAAAGGGAATGGCGAAGTTCCAGATCATCGGATCGTCAAACGGCGCCTGCATACGCGCGGCCACGCTGTCGCCGAAAGTGAAGCCGACCTTCATCAACGCCGTCTGGACCAGGATTGCCGAACCGACTAACGAAAACGCTCGCCGTTTGCTGATCGTCAGCGCGGCGCCACGCCGGTGTTCGGCAAACTTCCACGCCGCCCAGTAGACGGCGATCACTACAATCAGCAAACCCAGGAGGTTGGGCCAGCGTCTGCCGGGCTGGCTGTTGCTTTTGATCGCGTCGATCTGCGAGAGCACGCTCGGCGTGACTGTGTCGCCTTCACGCGCGACCACCTGGTTTCGTTTCAGTGTGATCACGACGGGCTTGACGTCGTTTGCCGCGTTTTCGCGGTCGGTTGCGGTCGCGGTCTCTTCGAGAAAAACGTTTGGGCGAATGAGCGGGCTTAGCGCGGCAGTTAGCGCGTTCTTTTGTCGTAACGTCCAGCCGGGAAGGTCACGGATCCGCCACTCGAGTCTTTGGCGGGCGCTGGAAAGCGAATCCATGGTTGTTCGTGGCGCGGGGACAATGAACTGCGTCGCCTTGTTTCGCCTGTCAATGAGCAGAATGTCCTTTTGCAGACGGCCGGCATCGTTGTCGTCGTAAATCTTCGCGGCGCCGATTTCGCGAACGATCGACGCGAGTCGTTCGAGATCTGCTTCCGACCGGTCGCTCTTTTCCGGGGCGATCTGTTTTTGGAGTTCGTCCCAGTCCGCGCGCAGAGTCTGTACGGATGTTTCCGCACGGCTCGAGTCGTAATTAAAGACGGGACGCGTCGCTTCGCGGGCCGCTTCTTTTCTTCGCTCGGTTTCGGCTTCGTCGACGGCCGTGATGTCCGCGGGCGCCACGATATCGTGCGCGAGCACCTCTCCTTCTTTATAAGTCGCGCTGAACCCGGGCGTGTAATCCGTGATTAGCAAGCCGGTAGTAAGCGTGACGAGGAGTGCGCAGCCGATTAGAAAACGCGTTCGTGGTTGGAAAAACATCAACGGACGAATCGCATAGGCCAGTAGCTTATCGCGCGCTTGACTGAATGGAGTTTTGAAACGTGGCCGAAGTCCCATTATGCGATGCGCGACAATGCGTCGGGTTGATCGTCGTCCGTCGCTGATTCTGCGCCGAGGTTCCGTGCCAGCATGCCGCCTGCTTTCTCGAGTAGGATGCCGAGACTGGCGGGCTTGATTGCCGAGATGACTGCGATTTCGCTGTTGTCGATCTGGCGCGCCTGCCGCACGGCTGCTTCCACTGCTTCAGGCTCGAGCAGGTCGGCTTTATTCAGCGCCAGAATCGCCGGGATGTCTGCGAGTTTTAGTTCCGCAAGGATTCTCTTGACTGACTGCACCTGTTGCACCCAGCGCGGATTAGAAACGTCGACCGCGTGAATCAAGAGACTGCTGTCGCTGATCTCTTCCAGCGTGGCGCGAAAGGCCGACAACAAATCCGGCGGCAACGCGCGAATGAATCCCACCGTGTCGTTGATGATCACTTCCTGCTCGCGTGGCAGCCGCAAGCGCCGCGACGTCGGGTCGAGGGTCGCAAACATGCGTTGCTCGGCGTGTACGTCGCTCTTCGTGAGCGCATTGAGCAGGGTCGACTTACCCGCGTTGGTGTAACCCACAATCGAGATCACGGGAAGTTGCTGGCGGGTGCGGCCTTTGCGTCGCTCCTGCCGGCGTTGTCGCTGGGTTTCGATCTCTTTTTCGAGACGATTGATGCGATCGCGAACGCGGCGGCGGTCAGTTTCGAGTTTCGTTTCACCGGGGCCGCGGCCACCGATGCCGCCGGCGAGACGCGAAAACGCGGAATCCTGTCCGGCAATCAAGCGCGGCAACAGGTATTTCAACTGTGCCAACTCGACCTGAATCTTGCCCTCTTTCGACTGCGCGCGTTGCGCGAAGATGTCGAGTATCAGTTGCGAGCGATCGATCACTTTCAGATCAGTTGCTTCGGAAAGCGAGCGGACTTGCGCGGCTGAAAGCTCGCGATCGAAGACGAGCATGTCCGCGCCGAGTTGCAACGCACGAATTATCAGTTCGTCGAGTTTGCCTTTGCCGAGGACTGTGCGCGGGTCGATTTCCGAGCGTCGTTGAATGATTCGATCCTGAACGATAACTCCGGCGGAAGCGGCGAGCTCGGCGAGCTCGGCCATCGACTCCTCGGCATCGGCGAGCGAACCTGTAGCGACGCCGACGAGGATCGTACGGTCGCGCATTTCCGCGCGGCGTGCGGTTTGACGGTTGCGCGCTATTTCTTCTTCGAGCGAATCGATCAGCGCGAGAAAGTCGAGATCCAGCTGCGACGCAATGCGCGGCTCGAGGAATGAATAAAGATCGGGTGTGCTGGCGTTTTCGAGATCGCCGGCGTGTAACGGCAGCAGGTGTGCGGAGCGGACGAGCCCGGGCAACCCGGTTTCCAGGTCGACGTCGATCGCGGCCATCAGATCGAGCCGCAAAAGCGCCAGGTCTGTGAGGTCGTCCTGTGTCAGTGGTTCGCCACGGAGGTGCGTGTGAACGCAGCGCAGCCCGCGAAAGCGGCCCGCCGCGACGCGCACACGTTTGAAGTCAGGTAACTCGATGCTGCGGTTGTCACCGACCATGACGTACTGCACGTGACCTTTGCGATCGATCAGGGCGCCGATTTGTCTGCGGGTTTCGTGAGACAGCTCGCTGACCTGGCGAGCGAATTCAGGAGTGACGATCTGGCGAGGAGGTATTCGCCTACTGTACAGCTTTTCTATGCGCCGGATCTGGTTCGGCTTTAACCCAAGCGTGTTGCCGAGAACGCTAGTGATAACCGTTTTCCTTCCTATTCCGGGCGCGAATTATACCATAGGCTGCAATTAGACATCGATCCAGTGGGATCGTATGATGAACGGTTTTTATGGGTACTCCGGCCAAAATACTGGGCATAGATCCCGTTTACGCAATCGCGGGCGGCGAGATCGTCATCGACTGCGTGGGCTTCGACACGCGCGACCCGCATGGGTGCTCGGTGATTATCGGCAACACGATCGCGCAGATCGTGGCGATTGGCCCACGGCGCGTGCTGGCTATCGTGCCGGAAATGAAAGGTGGCGGCGTCGTCGAGGTCAGGCTGGAAAGCGGCACCGATTTGAGCGAACCGGCGCGGCTGACAGTCGGACGGAAACTCGCGGGCGATCTTCATCCGGTGGCAAACCCGGCATTCGATCCCGACGACGGCGCGCTGTTTGTGACGCGTTCGGGATCGCGCGGCGAGGAACTGCCGGTCACCCTGTTCCGTATCGATATCAGCGGTGAAGTCAGCGAATACTCAGGCGACATTCCGAATCCAACGGGCATTGCGTTCGGACAAGACGGAGAGATGTTTGTCAGCAGCCGTCTCGAGGGCGTGGTTTACAAAGTGACGCCGTTTAAAGAGGCGGTTACGTTTGCCCGCAACCTGGGAGTCGCGACGGGAATCGCTTTCGATCGCGACGGCACGATGTACGTCGGCGATCGCACCGGCACGATTTACCGTGTTAACGGCATCGGAGAGGAACGCGCGTGGGCGCAGATCGAACCGTCAGTATCGGCGTTTCATCTCGCCTTCGGACCTGACGGCGCGCTTTATCTCACGGGGCCAACGGTGACGAGTTACGACTGCGTGTGGCGAATAAATGCTGACGCCGACGTCGATGTTTTCTTCAAAGGTCTGGGACGGCCGCAGGGACTCGCTTTTGACGTTGAGGGAAACTTGTACGTGGCGGGTTCACTGCGCGGGCGGCGCGGCATCGTTCGTATTTCGCCCGATGGTCGTGACGCGCAACTCTTTGTGACCGGAGTAAACCTGATTGGTCTCGCGTTTAGTTCTGCCGGAGAGATGGCGGTCGTTTCGATCGACTCTGTTTACAGTTTGCCGGCGCAGATCAAGGGAACGCTGTTGCCGGGCTGAAAACGGGCGTCCCTTGTTTTTGACAGTCACAGATCAGAATGCTAAGTTGACCAAACCGTTCAGCCCTGTAAGGTTACAAACACGAGTGCGCGCTTGAATCCAGAAGAAATAATTCCTCGACTAGTCATTTTCATGGTGGTGCTGCTGCTCGCGATCTCAGCCCACGAAGCCGCACACGCGTGGATGTCTTACAGGTTTGGTGACGACACCGCACGGCTGCTCGGCCGGATCACTCTGAATCCCGTCGCTCATATAGACCCGATCGGCACGCTGCTGATTCCGATCGTCGGGTTTATCGCCACGGCGATGGGCGTCCCGTTTTTCTTCATTGGTTGGGGAAAACCAACGCCGGTGAATCCGCTGCGTTGGCGAAACAAGGATCTGGCGAATGTAATGGTGTCGATCGCGGGTATTCTCGCAAACCTGCTGATAGCGTTCATCGCCTTAATAATCTTCAAGTCGTTGTTGATGACGAGCCTGGGCGGCGCGATACCGGCAGGTTACGAGAGGCCGGTGTTACTCTTTCTCAACTACCTGCTGATGATGAACGTCTCGCTGGCGGTCTTCAATCTTCTTCCATTTCCGCCCTTGGACGGCAGCAAAGTTTTGGAAACCTTTTTACCCGAAAGCATGCAGCCGGTCCTCGCGACGCTGGAGCAGTACGGGTATTTAATTTTAATGGTGTTGATGTACACGGGAGTCTTCGGCCTGATCATGGCTCCGGTGCATAGATTCGTCTATTTCCTCCTGTACTACTGATGACTAAAAGAATCTTCAGCGGTGCGCAACCCACCGGCAACGTTCATCTCGGCAATTATCTCGGCGCATTGAAAAACTGGGTCGCCTTGCAGCACGAGTACGAGAGTTTTTTCTGCATCGTGAACCTCCACGCGATCACGGTGCCGCAGGATCCGAAGTTGTTGCAGGAGAAGACACGTGACCTCGCGCGCATTTATCTGGCTGTGGGAATCGATCCGCAGGTGTCGACGATCTTCATTCAGTCAGACGTTCCGGAGCATGCTGAGCTCACCTGGGTGCTGAACTGCGTGTCGCGCATGGGAGAGCTGGAACGCATGACGCAGTTCAAAGACAAGGCAAAAAAGCAGCAGGAGAATGTGTCGGTTGGTCTGTTTGATTATCCCGTACTGATGGCCGCCGACATCTTACTCTACCAGACAGATCTCGTGCCGGTTGGGGACGACCAGAAGCAGCATCTGGAGTTGACGCGCGATCTGGCGGTCCGTTTCAACCGCGACTACGGCGAGACGTTCAAAGTCCCGGACCCGTACATTCAAAAACTCGGCGGGCGCATCATGTCGCTGTCGGACCCGTTGAAGAAGATGTCGAAGTCTGACGACGATCCAAACGGTTGCGTGCTGCTGATGGACGACGCAGACACGGTGGCGCGCAAGTTCAGGCGCGCGGTCACTGATTCTGGCACGGAGATCAGGTTTGACGAATCGCGGCCCGCAATTCACAACCTGCTCGAGATCTATCACTTGATCACCGGCAAGAGTCAGGCGGAAGTCGAAGAGCATTTTGCGGGCAAGGGGTACGCGCAATTGAAGGGCGATCTGGCCGAGGCCACGAACGAGTTTCTTGGTCCAATCCAGCAACGCGTGCGCGCGATCACGGATGAACACCTTGACGAACTACTCGATCTCGGGCGGCAGAAGGCGAGCCGGATCGCGCAAGTCACACTGCAACACGTTTACGAGCGCACGGGA
>DASUOZ010000392.1:0-3428 GCA_036276375.1 Pyrinomonadaceae bacterium
ATCACCGTGTACCACGGAATGGCATTCTCGGCCGTGTATGGGCCAAAGGTCGCCTCGGGCGTGGTCCCGAACCAACCCAGCACTTTGTCCCAAATCGGTTTGGTGTATTTGAGTTGGAATTCCAGCGCGGCTTCGCCAAACCAGTGGTTTACAAGCTGCACGATGATGGGCGCGTGGTGTACGGCTTCCTCGGCGTGCTCTGCCGTTTCCTCCGCGTGCTCTGCCGCCCCGTGTGCGGCTTCCTGCAACCAGAACATCAACTAATTTCCTCTCGCTCGATAATTGCGAAATAGAACTCTCTTGAAGCTTCGACCAGCATGGCCACCACAAAACTGCACATTCCCGCGAACACCGCCGGCAATGAAACGAGGTCCAGCGTAAACGTCGCGAAGACTACCGCCGCAATGACCAGGTAACGCAGGAGAAACTGGGCGAGACTAAACCGTGAGGCGCCGCCGGTGGTGGAAAGTCGAATGGCCGCGGCCGCTGAGTTTTTGAGCCAACGATGATTGAACAAGGCCAGCAATCCGCCCAGCAATAAGCCCGTCGTCACCCGCCATGGGCCCACCATGGCAGACACAGCCACACTCAGCCCGGTGGCAATCGCCATCGTCCGGAAAACCCTCAGATTGATAGCCTTATCCGTGGAATCTGTCATGTACGAAGCCGGTGATTTTAATTTAATACGTCTTTGAACTCAAACGCACAAACTCGTATAACCCGACCGCCGAGCCGAGCGCGATTCCCACCACCAGCAGCCACGGTTGCGTGCCCAGCCACTTGTCCAGCAGCCAGCCAATCGCGCCGACAGAAACGACCGAAGCAAACAAAGTGAATCCTGCCGCGTAGGCAAATCCGCTCTTGCGATTTTCCTCGGGGTTTGGTCGCTGCGACATGATTACCAGCTTTCGCGCGTGAGAAAGTTTTTGGGCACTTCGTACAGCAGTGCGCGACGCGAATGGCGCATGGAATCGTGAATAAAACAGACGTGCGTACACCAACAGGCTTTGCCGCCGTCGATCTGCGTGAGCTCGTCCGTGCGTGCCTGCGCGGCCCACAGCGCGCCGAAGTCGTAATCGAAATCCGCGAGCGTGGCGAACTTCTCCCGCAATTCGCAGGCGCGGACGTCGCCGTTGTAGTCGATCACCGCCGTTGTCTCGCCTGCGGTGCAGGGAAAGGCCCACGGGGTCGGAGTTGCGAAGTTCGCGTGTTGCGTGCGGTAGTGGGTGGTGATCGAGCCAACGTAAGCGACGTTCTTAACGAAGCGTTTGCTCGCGTCGTCGCCGGCAAACATGCGATCGCCGTAACGTTTCGTCAGTTTCGAGACTTTCGCATACATCGCAGGGAGCACTTCCGGCGGTACTTGTTTGATCTGTTCGCCAACCAGCGTTTCGCCGCGAATGATGTTGAAGTACTGGCCGTCGAGTTGATAGTTCTGCCACATGAAATCCGCGAGCACATCGATCTCTGTGTAGTTCTCCGCGCAGACGACGGTGTTGACGTTCAGGCGAAAACGATCGGTGTACTTGTGTTTGAGCGGATAGAGCGACTCGATGCAGTCGAGTGCTTTGGTCCAGTTGCCGGGCACGCCGCGAATGCGATCGTGTGTTTCGCCGTAGCCGTCGAGCGCGATGTTTAAATACAGCTCGAGGGACGGAGTATTTGCTAAAGCTTTATCTACGATTTCGAAGACGCGCGCTTTGATCAGGCCGTTGGTAGGGATAATGACGCGCTTGACGCCATTGTTATGAACAAACAGATCGATCACATCTGATATGTCGCGTCGCAGTGTCGGCTCGCCGCCGGACAGCCACAGGTCGGTTATCGACGGCATCGTTTGGGAGATCTTTTCGAGCTGCGTGAATGTCAGGTCGCCGGGTTGGTTCAACTCCTCGTGATAGAAACAGGTTTGGCAGAAGGCGTTGCAACGCGACGTGACGAAGAGAATGACCGTGCCGAGACGTTTTTCACGTTTCGACGAGCGCAGTAGTTGTACGAATTGGACCGCTTTGCTGGTCATTATGAGTCGGCATCAGGAGTCACGGCAGATAATGACAGCTTCCTTAGGTGAGCGCAAATTATAGGTAATGCCACGCCACGTGATGCGCCGTGAAAAGCCGGCGACGATCGCGTTGTAAAGGTAGACCAGCGAAGCGAACGGCCACAGAAAAACGTGCGCGGCAAGATCGCGCCGCAGCGCCGCACGATAACGCGCCAGCGGAATGCTGGCCGCACGCCAGCGGATCAAGCCTTTGGCGGCGCCGAGGGCGAAGATCACGACGAGAAAAGTCGACAACAACCAGACCGACTGGCCCAGGAATGCTTTCACAGTCAGCAGTATGATCCCGCCGAAGAACGCGATGGCGAAGAGTATCGAGCCCAGCAGCAATGGCAGCCAGAGATGCGGCGCGTAGACTCGCGTGATCTTGATCTGCCGCGTGGTGAACTCCACGAGCTCATGCCAGCCGCAGTCGCCCACTGACGGCACGAGACAGTGCGGCGTGAAGTGGATGGGCAGTTTCGCGTCTTTCAACACGCGTGTGATGGTGAAGTCGTCCGAGACTGTGCCGCGCCAGTGGTCCACGACCCGCAGTTTTTCAAATGTCGAACGGCGGATGGCAGTCGAGCCGCCCCAGCAGAAGTTCTTCGGCGTTTCGGCGCCGAGTGCGGAAGCGACTGAGGCGTTCCAGACACCGCGCAAACGTGAAGCGAGTCCGCCGCGTTCCGGGACAAACCATCGGTAGCCCGTCGAAGCGCCCAGCGACTCATCAGCGAGCGGCGCAACGAGTTGACGCAACCAATCAGTGCCCGGCCTCGCGTCGGTATCCACAAACACGATTACTTCGCACCGCGGATCGATCTCACGCACACCGGCGATCAGGTTATGAACCTTCTGACCGCAGTCGCTTGCCGGACCACTAATAACAGTTCGAGCGTTCAGCTCCCGAATCAGCGGGAGAGAGGGATCTTTTGGATCGTCAAAAACAAATTGGATTTCGTATCGCGGATAGTCCTGAGCGAGAAGTGGTTTTACGTTGTCGACAAATCCCTTCTCAAAACCGCGGGTTGGCGCTATGACCGAAACAAACGGATAAAACTCCGGCAGCGGACGGCTGATCTCCTGGCGGACGTAGGCGGCGTAACGCACGCCACCCATTAACGACTTGATGCCGATCCAAACAGCGATGACGGCGAAGAAGTAGTAGAGAATCACTTCAACGCGATAGCGGCAGCGGACGCGAGTGGACCAATCAGGTCCTGCACGAGCCAAATCAGGTAGTGCGGATAAACTCCCACGATCAAAATCCCGATCACCGACACGACGAGCGCGGTTTGCAGTGCGGGTGAAAGCGCGAGCGGCTTGTTGTCGGCGACGCGATCGCCGAGATACATCACCTTGATGAAGCGGAAATAGTAGTAGAACGAAA
>DASUOZ010000393.1:0-8609 GCA_036276375.1 Pyrinomonadaceae bacterium
GAAAAGACGGGTGGCAGACTGCTGCGCGCCGACACGATCGCTTCGCTGCCGGACGCGTTTGGGCAGATCGCCGCTGAGCTTCGCACGCAATATCTTCTCGGCTATTACCCCGTGAACAAAGAACGCGACGATCGTTATCGCAAAATTAAAGTAACGACCGCGCGCAAGAACGTCATCCTGCGCTCCCGCCCCGGCTACCTCGCCAGCGCCGCGCGGTAATGAAAAGTTGTCCACAGATTACACAGATTCTTTTCCACTCTGTGTAATCTGCGGATTGCTTTCGCTGCTTGTTCGATCCTCAAGCCCCGTGCTAGTTTGACGCTTCATGCCCAACCGAGCCGACGCCTGGGAATTATTGTGTGAGTACACGAAGGGCGATAGCCTGCGTAAACACGCGCTCGCGGTTGAAGCCGCCATGCGTGCCTGCGCCAAACGCTACGCCGACGGACCGGCCGATGAAGACGAGTGGGGCATGGTCGGACTGCTTCATGATTTCGATTACGAGATGTTTCCGACCGCCGATCAACATCCGTTCACCGGCTCCAACATCCTCTGCGGCCGCGGTTATTCCGAACGCATCATTCGCGCGATCCTGGGCCACGCGACCTATACCGGCGTGCCGCGCGACACCGACATGGCCCGCGCACTCTTCGCCACAGACGAGCTCTGTGGCTTTTTAGTGGCCTGTGCCCTCGTGCGCCCATCGCGTAGTCTTGACGATCTCGAAGTCTCGTCAGTCAAAAAGAAACTGAAAGACAAAGCCTTCGCACGGTCGGTGAATCGCGACGACATCCATCAGGGCGTCCAGGAGTTGGGCGTCAGTCTCGACGAACACATCCGTTTTGTGATCGACGCGCTGCGTCCGGTGCAACGCGAGATTGGTTTGAACGAAGCAGCCGCGAGCGCTTAAGCCGCGATGTGTGGTCCAGCGGGTTGGGTTGGTTCAGTCGGAATGCGCCGCGCGCTCAAAATCGACGCGACGATAAACAGGGCAAGCGTCAGGAGCGTGGCGATCAGCGTTGTCAAAAACGCTTGCAGCTTGCGGCGGCGGGCGGTGTGACGATAGACGAAGATCGCGGCGAAGACGATGGTCGCGATCGGCAGCAACAGCGTAGATGCGACCAGCAGACCCGGACGCGACAACGCCTGTGTTGAGAAGACGCCCAACACGAGCGCGATACAGGAACCAGCACCTACGAGTGCGGCGAGCGCCGACGCGGCGAATACCAGCTTCAGTCGCATTCGCGGACGTTCCTCAAGTTGTTTTTGTGCAAAATGTCCCTCCCTTGAATTGGTGGGAGAAAAACCCGCCAAGAATACCACAAGGCAGGACCACCTTTTACGGATGATCTCTAAAAGCGCGCTGATTTGGCTGTCACGACAGGAAGGCCTTAAAGATTTTGCCGCCCGTTTTGGATTTTTCAAAAAACTTACGACCCGTTTTGTAGCCGGCGAGTCAATCGACGAAGCTGTTTCGCACATTCGCGCCATCAACGCGGAACACTGTTCTGCTTCATTCGACCATTTGAATGAATCGGTCGGCAGCGACGAGGAAGCGGAAGCTGAAGTGGTCGAGTACCTGAACATACTCGAACAGATCACTGAAACGGGAATCGACTCCAACGTTTCGATCAAACTGACGCAGTTTGGTCTCGGTCTCGATCCGGAGCTTGCTTACCGCAACGCGCGACGCGTGGTGGAGGACGCACACCGCCGTGGCAACTTCGTGCGGGTCGACATGGAAGACTCGAGCGTCACCCAAGCCACCATCGACATCTTCAAACGCCTGCGAGCTGAATTCGACATGAACACCGTTGGGATCGTATTGCAGTCGTATTTGCACAGAACGTACGCCGACGCGCAGGAGTTAGTGAAAATTCCCGCGCGCATACGCATCTGCAAGGGCGCTTACCTCGAGCCCCCGGAAGTCGCTTTTCCCGACAAAAAGGACGTCGACGCAAACTACGTAAAAGTAATGCAACTGCTGCTTTCAAGCGGCATCTATCACGGCATCGCCACGCACGATCCGAAAATGATCGACGCCACGATCGACTTCGTCGCGCGCGAAAAGATCGGGAAAGAGAAGTTTGAGTTTCAGATGCTCTTCGGCGTTCGGCGCAACGTCCAACGCCAGCTCGCTCGCGACGGCTATAACGTAAGAATCTATGTTCCTTACGGAAAACACTGGTATCCTTACTTCATGCGCCGGCTGGCAGAACGTCCGGCAAACGTCTGGTTTGTTTTGAAGAACGTTCTGAAGGGCTAAGACACACGAAGCAAATGAGCGATTGGTACTGGGTTTTATGGAGCATTCTCGGCGCGATACTTATCGTGGCCGAAATCTTCACGTCCGGATTCGTGCTGCTGTGGTTTGGCATCGGCGCGCTCGCGGCCGCGTTTGTTGGCTTCATCGGTGTCGATAGCCTGGTGATTCAGTTCATGGTGTTTGCGATCGTCTCGATCTCGCTGACCGCCGCCTCGCGCACGATCTTTCTCAACTACTTCTCACGTGAGAAATCAGGCCAGTCGCTGCGCAGCGGCGTGGACGCCCTGCCGGGAAAAATCGGCACGGTTGTTTCATCGAGTACAGGTGCGTTGCACGAAGGCGCGGTGAAGGTGTTTGGCTCGACGTGGACCGCGTATCCGGCTGCGGGCGAGGCGCCGTTAGAGGCTGGCGAACGTGTTTGTGTAGAGAGTGTCGAAGGCGCGTCGATTTATGTACGCCGCGTCGGCGGCGACCCTGAATGGCGACAAAAAGCCTTGTCAGACTAGTTCTGCGCTTTGAGTTCTACGTTTTGAGTTCAAGCTTTAGCTTGTTCGTCGCGACAAGACAGCCTAAAGGCTGAACTCAAAACGTAGCTCTAGTGTGGTTCGGTGTCGGCTTCGAAGTTGTCGTCGAGAGTTTTGTCTTCTTCGAGTGGTGGGAGCTCGATCGTGATGCGATCGGTAGCGGCTTCTTCCAGATCTTCACCCTGAAAACGCGCCAGGACCACGGTGATATTGTCTTCGCCGCCGCGGTTGTTGGCTTCATCGATCAACTTATCACAGGCCTTTGCCAGATCACCCTGACTGTTTACGACGATCTGCTGAATGTCCTCGGCGCGTAGTTTTCCCGACAACCCGTCGCTACAAAGCAACAGCACGTCGCCCTGTCGCAAACGAATGCGTCCGGTGACGGGCGTGACGTCGCTTTGAGCACCCAGCGCTTGCAGGATCACGTTGCGAAACATGTGCGTCTCGGCTTCCGATTCGCTAATCTGGCCCACGTCGACGAGTTGCTGCACGAGCGACTGGTCCTTCGTCGCGAGGCGAATGTGGTCCTTGCGGATGACGTAACCGCGACTGTCGCCCACTTGAACGAGGTCGAGATTGTCGCCTCTAATCGCGGCGCCCGTAAACGTGGCGCCCATCCCGGCGCAGCGAGAGTCTTCCTGGCTCTTGAGGTGAATCGCGAGGTTCGCGTAGATCGTGGCGTTTTTCAGACACTCAACCAGATCAAGGTCCGGATCGCAGGCCTCTTCGCCTTCCGTGTCCAGCAGCATTTCGCGCACGGAATCGACCGCCATGCGGCTCGCTACGTCGCCGGCGAGTGCTCCACCCATCCCGTCCGATACGACCAGCACGAGTCCTTTATGGCCCAACGGGAAGTGGGTCAGTTTATCCGGCGGCGTCGCGCCGTCTGCGCCGGTCCAGGTCTGCTCAGACGATAGATCGAGCACGAGGAAATTATCTTCGTTACCACGTCGCACTCGGCCAACATCTGATTTGGCGTATAACTCTACGATCATAGGAGAGCGTGTATTAGGGAGCTATTAAAGGTTGAGAAACGGCCACCAATTGTAACCTCAAATTAAACTTTGTCCAGCGCTTGATCCAAATCTGCAATAATGTCGTCAGTATCCTCAATACCGACGGAAATACGTACCAAACCATCCGTAATTCCGAGCCGTTCGCGTTTGGCTTCATCGACGGAAGCGTGAGTCATCGTGGCCGGATGGGAAATCAGTGTCTCCACACCGCCGAGACTTTCGGCCAGCGTACAGAGACGCACGGATTCGAGCACCGTCCGGGCCGCCGCCAGTGAGCCGACATCAAACGCGACCATGCCGCCAAAGCCGCGTTGCTGTCTTCTAGCTAACGCGTGCTGCGGGTGCGAAGCGGACCCGGGATAATAAACCTTGCGTACTTTCGGATGCTCCTCCAAAAACGCCGCGACCGCGCGGCCTGATTTATCGTGTTGTTCCATGCGCAGCGCGAGCGTCTTGGTGCCGCGCATCACCAGCCACGAATCAAAAGGCGAGAGAATCGCGCCGGCGCTGTTCTGTACAAACGCGATCCAGTTTGCGTCCTCTTCGTCGTTCAGGACCACGATGCCGCCGACGCCGTCCGAATGGCCATTGAGATACTTGGTGGTCGAATGGACCACGATGTCCACGCCAAACTCCAGCGGCCGTTGCAGGTAAGGCGACATAAACGTGTTGTCGCAAACGACGCGTGCGCCCGCGCGATGCGCGATCTCGCTGACTTCTTTCAGGTCCGTGACGATCATCACCGGGTTCGTTGGCGTCTCGAGAAAGACCATCCTGGTGTTGGGCTTGATCGCTGCTTCGACGTTGAGCGGGTCCGACGTGTCGACGTAATCAAACTCAACGCCGTAGTTTGCGAGGATGCGATTAAAGAGCCGGGCGGTGCCGCCGTAGGTGTTATCGGAAACTACGACGTGATCACCGGCCTTGACGAGGCGCAGAGTCGCGTCGATCGCCGCCATACCGGAAGCGAACGCGAAGCCGAAACGCGCGCCTTCAAGGGCCGCGAGATTGCGTTCGAGCGCGGAGCGGGTCGGATTCTGAGTGCGGGCGTACTCGTAGCCATTTCGTGTTTTGCCGAGCGCGTCCTGCGCGTAGGTCGAGGTCTGATAGATTGGAACGGTTACGGAGCCGGTGCTTTCGTCGGGTTCCGAACCGGTGTGAATGGCGATCGTAGAGAATTTCATAAACGTGGTTCTCTTAGAACTCTGTACTTAGTTCTGAGTTCAACCTTTAGATTGTCCGTTGACCGGGCAAGCTAAAGCTTGAACTCTAAACGGGACTCGTTAACTATCAAATATGCCCTGGCTGCGATAACGTTCCGCGCCATCGGGGAAAACTGTGACCACGCGTCTGCCGGGACCTAAACGCTCCGCGACCTTGTACGCGGCAGCAGCGGCGGCCCCGGTGGACCAGCCGCCGAGTAAACCTTCGAGCCGCGCAATCCTTTTCAAAGCGGTGCAGACTTCGTCGTCCAGCACCATCATGATCTCGTCGGCCAGCGAAGCGTCGAAGATCCTGGGAATAAAGTCGCGCTGGCCGATGCCTTCAACCTTCTTTGGCCCAGGTGGCCCGCCACCATAAATCGATCCTTCCGGTTCAACCAGAACGCACAACACGTTTGGGTTGTGTTTCCTCACCGCTCGACTGACGCCACAGAAAGTTCCGGAAGTGCCTGCACCGATTACCACGGCGTCGATCTGACCGTTCATCTGCTCAAGGATCTCGCGGCCGGTGGTTAGTTCATGAAAACACGGGTTCGCCGTATTCTCAAATTGCTGCGGGATGAAACTGTGGTCAATGTCTGCCGCCAACTCGAGCGAACGCTCGATAGCGCCCGTCATTCCCGCCTCGCACGGCACGTACTCGATCTCGCCGCCGAGCACCTCGATCAGCTTCATCTTCTCTTCCGCAAAGCCACGTGGGACGCAGAGGATAACACGGTAGCCACGCGCAACTCCCACAAGGGCGAGGCCGATGCCGGTATTACCCGCTGTGGGCTCGATGATCGTGCCGCCGCGTTTTAACAGTCCTTTTTCCTCGGCGTCGAGAATCATTCCGAGCGCCGCGCGGTCCTTCACTGAGCCGCCCGGATTGAGCCATTCGATCTTTGCGTAGACGTCGGCACAAGGTGGTTGAACAAAACGCGAGAGATGAAGTAAAGGAGTTTGGCCTATGAGGTCGAGAACGCTTTCTGCGATGCCACGGGACATTCGTTTGCGATGTTAGCTTGCGGGTTTGGGAGTAGTCAAACCAGGCCACAAAAAGGCACAAAATGCACCTGTTGCTGAAGGAATCTGGGACTCAGCGTCGTTAGTACTGGATCAGGCTGCCCTCGCGTTTGGCGCGGCGCACCGCGCGGCTGAAAACCCAAAGCGAAAAGGGAAGCAGCACGACCAGAAAACCGAGCAGGACAAAGAGCGGTTGGGTAACGTCGCTCAGGCGGTGGCCTTCGAGCAGGATTTGTCTGATGCCCTGAAGACCGTGTGTGGTGGGCAGAATTAATGAGATGTTGCCGAGTGTTGCACCCGCATGTTCTCTAAGTAACTGAGTCGGGAAAAAGACACCGGAAAAGAGCGCCGAGCCGGCGCCGAGAAAGATGCCGAACGGATCGCCGCGCTTGAAGACCATCGCGAAGCTTGCCGAAAGTATGCCGAGGCAGGCGAGCACGACCGTAGTGAGTAACAGAAAAACGACGGCGAGAAAGAAGCTGCCGCGATACTCGACGCCGAAGAACACGCGGCCGAAGAAGAGATAAAGAAACGAGAAGAACGTCGTTTCGAGGAAGTCCCACGCGGAGCTGGCGACGATCACGGTAGGCAGGTTGATTGGCGTGAGCAGCACGCTTTCGAGTGTGCCCTGCATCTG
Source organism: Pyrinomonadaceae bacterium (assembly GCA_036276375.1). GTDB lineage: Bacteria > Acidobacteriota > Blastocatellia > Pyrinomonadales > Pyrinomonadaceae > PSRF01. The sequence continues at coordinate 6,675 of DASUOZ010000393.1, forward strand.
TTCCTGGCGAATCGAGTTGGCGAGGCTGGAGAAACCGGTCATGAAGTAGTTGAGCACGGCGAGACCTGTCAGCCAGGTGGCGAAGGGATCGCGCCACTGCGTAAACCGCGGATCGGTAAACCCTGCGGAAATCTTCGAAATGAAGAACAGTGTTGTCACAACCGCGAGCACCGACATGATGCGCAAAAAGAACTGCATCCGATAACTCACGAACAAACGAAAGTCGCGCGCTACGAAAGCGAAGATTCTTCTTGGTAAAAGTTTGAGACTATTCATTAGCCACAGATTCTCACGGACTAACACGGACTGGTTTTTCTCCGCGTTCATCCGCGTTGCGTTCGTACAGTTCGAGCACGTCGAACAAAGTAGCCCGGTCGACGCTTATGTCGAGGATGCGCGCTCCGCGACTTTGGAGCTCTCGCAACCTTTCATCGAGTTGGTTATCGCCAGTCTGGCGAGTAAAGGAGATTGTCTCGCTTTCGTGACTGCCATTAACGCCCGATACAGTCAGATGAACCTGCTCGGACTTCGATGTCAGACTGCGCAAATGCTGCGGCGTGTCGATCGCTCGAATTTCTCCGCGACTGATGATCGCAACACGTTCACAAAGCGTTTCCACTTCCGCAAGATTGTGCGACGTCAGCAGGACCGTCACGGGCGGATCCTGCTGCGCAAGCGAGCTAATCATCTGTCGCATCCGGGCAGCAGCGAGCGGATCGAGTGAACGAGTCGGCTCGTCAAGCAACAGAATCGGCGGACTCGACAACATCGCCCGCGCCACCGCCAGCCGCTGCTTGTTCCCCGTCGACATCTCTCCGAAACGCCGTCGCGCGACTTCCTCCAGTTCGAGTTTTGCAAACAGCTCGCGAATGCGCTGTTTCGCGATGCGATCGCTGAGCCCGTGAAGACGCGAGAAGAACATCAGGTTCTGTTCACCGGTCAATCGCCAATAAAAGCTGCGCTCTTCGGCAGTCGCCAAACCAATCTGCCGCCGCACCTGTTCGTCGTGCCGCACGCTGTCGCTGCCGCGAACAGTCACCTTGCCGGCGGTTGGTTGCACGAGCGTCGCGACGATCTTCGTGAGTGTCGTCTTACCCGCGCCGTTGCGGCCAATCAAACCGAAGATCTCGCCGCTCTGAACTTCAAACGTAACGTCACGCAGCGCTTCCACCGGCTCTTTTACGGGACGGCGAAAGAACGCACGCAAACGGCGAAACGGCGACGGATAAGTCTTCGAGAGATTGCGAATGGAGATAGCGGGTTCAGCCACGGCACTCATCGGGCACGTTGTCGAGGATCGAGATGTTCGCGCAGGCCGTCGCCGATGAAGTTAAACGCGAGTACGGTGAGGGCGATGGCGATGCCGGGAAAAATCAGCGCGTGCGGCGCCGCCTGGAGTGTCGACAGGTCGCGTGCTTCCTCGATCATCACGCCCCACGACGGTGCCGGTGGCGGTACGCCGAGACCGAGAAACGACAACGCGGCTTCCGAAAGCACCGCGCCCGCCATACCCAAACTCGCCTGCACGATCAACGGTTGTATCGCGTTCGGCAGAATGTGAACGAGCAGGATGCGCGCGTCGCTCGCGCCCAGCGCGCGCGCAGCTTGCACAAAATCATACTCGCGAACTTTCAGCACCTGGCCGCGGATCAGCCGCGCGTAACCGACCCAGCCGATGATGCACAACGCGAGGATCAGTTTATTCAAACCCGCACCGAGAAACGCCACCATCGCGATCGCGAGCAGCAGACCGGGAAACGCAAGAAACACGTTGAAGACATAACCGGAAACAAAACGATCGACCCAGCCGCCGTAGTAACCCGCGATCGCGCCCAGCAGCGTGCCGATGACGGTGGAGACAGCGACGACGATAATGCCAACCTGGAGCGAGATGCGCGCGCCGAAGACCACGCGCGAGAAGATGTCGCGACCCGT
>DASUOZ010000394.1:0-4323 GCA_036276375.1 Pyrinomonadaceae bacterium
TTAAGCGTAGTAAAGCCTGTATTGGTGGCAGTCGCTGTGGTGGAAGCAGTAAGGCAGATCGTGATTAAGGCGAAAGTTAGGACATTGATTGATAGGAAGCGTTTGATCATACCGGCCCCTTTCGTATTTTGATTAGCTTCAGAGTTTGTGGCGCGTGACTGCTGCCCAGCCTGTACTGCCAACCACGCAAAAGTGGGGTCGGGAGCCACAATTCACAACGGTCATTACGCGGGTGTTGTGAACGCGAGTTAATCCACTTGCTGTGTTGAGAACAAAGAGTGCAAAGCACACTATTACCAACTGCTTGAAAAGTCAACGCTATGCTCTGCGCGCGTTTTGCGGGGTCAGTTTGGCAATACGCCGAAGGCGTTGGCTAATTTCAGCCCAGGGTTGCTTCAACCCTGGGTCAAGGCAAACGAAGGAGTATCAACGCTGAAAGCGTTGGCGAACCAAAAGGTGATCTCGCCAACGCTTTCAGCGTTAGCAGCCCGCCCAAAAATTGAAGCCCTCACTTCTCCGCCGCGCGCTTCACATAACTCTCGCGTGCTCTCACGGCGACGTCGGGGTGGTCCACGCGCACTCTGATCAGCCGGCGCTCGCCGTTCTGCAAACCGGTCTGCGGGTAATACGCCAGACTGTACTGGCAACTAAGCTCCTCCGCTATTTTCGAGAACGCGTTTGCTAACTGTGCGCGATTGTTTGCCTCGTAGAGCCGTCCGCCCGTCTTATCAGCCAGTAAGTGAAGATACTTGTCAGCCATCCGGTAATCACCTACGGGCGACGCTGAAGGCTGCATCGGCCGAGGTCTGTAGATCATCGGCACGCCACTGCTGCTCGGAAAAGGCGCGTTACCGGTCTGTGTCGGTGTTTGCACTGAAGCCATGAAGTCTTTCGTGTCGTACTGAATCGGATAGATGAGTATCTCGCCCTCTTCAACGTCACGAAGCGTGCTTTGATAGGTGGCCCTGTAGCTCGAGGTATCCACGCCGTCGGTGAAAAGTACGATCGCTTTTCTTCCGTCGATCTTGTGCAAACGCTGTGTTATGACGAGGTCGATTGCATCATAAAGGCGTGTGGTGTCGCCCGTAACCGCATTTTGTTCGATGGTCTCTGTGACCACAGCCTGGTTGTTCGTAGCCTCGGTGAGGAGGAGCACCTGTCTATCGAAAGTCACCACCAGCACCCGATCCTGCGGCCGCAGTTGTTTGGCAAAAGCAATAGCTGCTTCTTTGATTTCCCAAAGGTGAAAGAAAGTTGACGCAGACGTGTCGAGCACAAGCGCGACGGTGAACGGTTTGTCCGTGGGCTCGAAGTGAACGATCTTCTGCTCGACGTCGTTTTCCAGCAGCCTGAACTGTTCGCGCAGTAGATTTCCAATAAACCGTCCCTGGCGATCCATGACACTTACGGGCACGGTAACGAGGTTTGTGTCGATGCGCACGACGTCGCCCTCGCTGAGTTGTTCTGTCGTCGTGATGGACGACGTTACCGTCAGCGCGCTCAATGGTGGATCGAGTGAAATCGCTTTGAGCGCCGGCGCGCGTAAGTTGCTCATGTCTCCGGCCGGCGACGGAACGATCGGATCGTTAACTTTGCGCTCTCGCGACGCGATTGCCTTCACTGCGGGAGATTGTGGCGCGCCAACAAGCTTCTCTTTTTGCAGTATGTACGCGCCCTGCGGGCACGCGGCGTGTGGCTGGAACGCGACGATCAGGTAACCGTCAGGAATGGGAACCCCGTGGCAGATCTTGATCTTGCCACTCTGCGCCTCATCGGTTTTGTGGCTCTCAACTTTCGGCTTTTGCGCGGACGCAACGCCGGGAACGAGGAGGGCGAAAAGGCAGAAGGCGACCACATGTCTCATAACTGCTTCTCCTGGCGGAAAAAATAGGAAGTAGCGGCATTATAGTCGCGTTGGAGGAACTTAACATGCGCGGAGCAGGATTGAAGAGCTGTCGAAAACCTTTTGCTGACTTCGGTAAGATGGGTAGGGCCATGTTCGCGTGAGCAGGCGGCGCAACATGCGTGACGTCTGCTGTTTCGGCCCATCCTACGGGAGAAGTTTGGGGCCGCGGTAGGGCGGCCCAAAACTCCTTTATCGTCCACTCAAATAATCTTAAGCGCGATTTTTCCGAGATGGTGCTCTGCGAGCGCGGCTTGGGCCGCGGCGGCCTGCTCGAGTGGAAACACGCTATCGACATACACTTCGAATGGACCAGCCTCGATGAGACGATTTAACTCGTCTATAGCCTCGCGGCCACCTTCTCCATCGTACGCCTCGCTGCTGACCCCGAGGGGCGGCTTCGGTTCGGGCATGACACCGTTGGGATAGGCGACGCGACCGCCATTGCGAATCGCGGATAGCGCTCGATCAGTGGCCTCGCCACCGGCAGTTACGAGCGCAGCGTCGATCCCGTCGGGCGCGAATTCGCGGGCGGCTTGCAAAACGTTTTCGCTGCGACCGTCTGCTGCTGCATCCGCGCCAAGTTGTTTGACGAACCTGACTCCATCTGGTCCGGACGCCACAGCAAACACGCGGGCACCCAATCGCTTCGCGAGTTGTACGGCAAGATGTCCAATGCCACCGCTGGCGCCCAGGATCATTACCGACTCATCTGGTTCCAAACCGAGAACATCGTCTAAGCCGGTCAGCGCTGTGAGGCCGTCGGTCGCCAGTACGGCTGCCTGCTCCATTGTCAGACCGCTTGGAATGATCGCGGCGTTGCCGGCTTTAACGACAGCATACTGCGCATAGAAACCTCCTTTCGTATTCGCCAGTTCCGCAGCATAAACGCGATCGCCTTCCTTAAACTCTTTCACTTCCCTGCCAACCGCGACCACTGTGCCGGCGCCGTCGGTGCCTAACACATATGGAAACTGCGGCTCACGGCCGATTACTTCCACAAACCCGCCTTCGCGCTCGAACGGATCCCAGGCGCCGACGCCCGCGGCTTCGACGTGAATCAGGATCTCGTCGTCGCCTGGTTCGGGGGTGGGCACAGTCTGCACCTTTAATGTTTCGGGACCTCCGAAGCGATCCAGCGCGACCGCACGCATCGTTTTTGCTTTTGCCTTGCTCGTCTTAGTCATAAAGCTTTACTCCTTGATTTCAATAAGGCTACAGGGCCGGGTAGAAAGCGAGGTTAAAGACCTGACGGTACAGCCGGGTCACAGAACTGTTTCGTTTTTTGTGCAACTGAAACGACGACGCGCATGAATTTCATTTGGCATCATGAAAGATGATGCCGAGTGCAAAACGCTGGCCAGAACGTATGCGGCTCACGCCGTGCCGCAGGTTCACGCGATACACGCTCCTACTGCCTTGCACCGGTCGATTGCGAACCGCAAACAACACGCCGTCTCCCTGTCGCAGCGATACCACGATCGGTCGCGACTGCATTCGTGGCCGTTGTTCCGTCATCACGAATTCGCCGCCGGTGAAATCCCGATCAGGTTCGGACAACAGTACGGTAAGTTGAAGCGGAAAAACTTGTTCGCCGTACAGATCCTGATGCAGACAGTTGTAATCGTCGGTTCCGTAACGAAGCAGGAGAGGCGTCGCTCTGGTCTGCGCGGCTCGATGACACGTTTCAATGTAGTCTCGGTGTTCTTCCGGATAGCGCACCGGGATGCCCATCGCTTCGTTCCAACGGTTGGCGAGTGAAACCAGAAACGGGTAGACAGCCGTTCGCAAAGTCGCAACAATGTCCGGCAGTGGATATTTGAAATACCGGTACTCTCCACGACCGAAGCCGTGCCGTTGCATCACGACGGTACTGCGGAAGTTCTCGTCACTCTGGTATAGATGCGATAGTTTCCGGCATTCATCTGGCGTGAGAATCTGGTCCAGCTTTGCATTTCCGTGAGCGTCGAGCTCGTGCAAGACCTGCTGCCAGTCGATTGCGCTGACTCGTTTCGCCATCATGACCTTAGGAAAATAACAGTTTCAGTTACCGCCGACACTCCGATTCTTGCTTTCAAACCGTAGAAGTCTGACAGACTATGTTTGCCGGCCTGATGCTATTTTCGGTTTTGTACAATGGCCCGTTGTTCATCCTGGGCTTCTTCTGGCTGTTCTTTCGCAAACAGGAATACAGAAGATTTCAGATATTACGGGTGCTGCTGGATGTAGCTGTATTCGCAGTAGCGAGCGCGCGTTTTTTCGGTTCGTCAATCCCACCTTCCGGTCATGCGCTATTGCTGACACACACCATCATCACCGTCAGCAACCGCTACTACCGATTAGCGGCTCTGGCCATGCTAATCGCCACCGCAGTTCTGAAAATAAGTTGGCACGACTTCACCTCGTTGGGCTACGGCATT
>DASUOZ010000395.1:0-6318 GCA_036276375.1 Pyrinomonadaceae bacterium
GCATTAAAACGTCGGTGTAAAACTCGTAAGCGTTCTCGACCGACGCGCGGTACGACGACCGCAATTGCAAATTACTGGCTCGCGTCCGCACGGTTTCGATCAGCGCCAACGACGCTTCGACGTGTTTGCGCGCGTCGTCTAGTTTTCCGCGACCGGCTTCGACGCGAGCAAGTCCCTCCAGCGCCTGGGCCGTAAGGCTCAGATCGCCGATGTCCTGAAGTAGCGAAAGCGCGCGCGTGAAATGCTCGACCGCTTTATCAGCCTGGCCCAGTCGACTGTAGGCCTGCCCGAGATGCGTGAGGGCCAACCCTTCGCGACGCGGATTTGCGGCAGTGCGTTGGATTTCCAGGGCCTGAAGAAAGTACTCGACGGCTTTTTCGGGAAATCCTTCTTCCAGATACGACAGGCCGGTCTGGTCTAACGTGTCGGCCAGGACTCCGCGATTACCGGTTTCTTTTTGCAGGGCTTGCGCCTGACTGTAGTAGGTACGTGCTTTCTGAAAATCACCTAACAGACGATAAACGCGCCCTATATTGTTAAGCGTATAAATTTCAGAAATCTTGTCGCCGCCGGTGTGGTGCAACGGCAACGCCTGTAATAAATATTCGAGCGCTTTTTCCTGTTCACCCGCGCGACTGTACGCAATCCCGATGTTGTTGAGACTGATTGCCAGCGGTTGTTTAAAATCCGGCGACGACTGGAAAACGGTGAGTGATTGTCCGTAAAACTCCAGCGCCTTCTGCCAGTCGGCCAGATCGCTGTAGATCTTGCCGATGTTACTGAGAGCGTTCCCCTCGGCCAGTCGCCAGCCACCCTTACGCGCCGACTGAAACGCCCGGTTGAAATGGTCCAATGCTTTATCAACGTCGCCCAAAAGGTCGAGCATTCCGCCGGCCCAGTTATGTGTTCCGGCCGCAAGACGCTGGTCCTGGAGTGCGGCCGCGATGGCGAGTGTCTGGTTGAAAAATTCCAGCGCTTTAGGAACATCATTCAAACGGTAATAAGTAGTTCCGATGGACAACAAGGTGAGGGCCTGGCGGTAGGTGTTGCCGGCGGCCTGGAACAGCGGCACGGCTTGTTCATATTTTTCAATCGCCGCCCGTTTCGGCGGCTCACCTTGCTGCGCTCTGAGTTTTCTTGCCTCATCGAACAGTAATTGAGCAGTGGCGTGGTTCTTATCGATCTCGCCTGCCTCTCGCAGGGCCACCATTTTGATCGCGTACCGCCCGGCGGCAGCCTGGCTGTAGGGAGATTTGATCTCTACTTTGTAATCACCTGAGGTGGGCGCCACGAGGGTGATTGGTTCGAAACCCCAGCGATCGTTGGGACTATCGCTCTCGGTGAGTTGTTTGCCGTCAGGTCCGAAAACCGCGGTGACGACGTCCATGTCCAACTGTTCGACGGTAGCGTGCAGAAACTGACCTGACGTGAGAGTGATGCGATAAGAGTGTGTTTCACCACCTTTCAACTCGCGCGTGACCGCAGACAGCGCCGGCAGATCTTTTGCGGTTTGGGCAACCACTGGAACGGCGCAGATCGCCAGCGCTGCTAACAGTCGCGTGAGAGATTGAAGGGACTTCCGTTTCATTTTCTTTGTGTCTAACTACGCGGATGCAGCCGAAGCCGCTTCCTCTTCCTCGGCGCCCGGGCCGGACGACGCCTGGAAACTGCCGCTCTCCGGCTCGGCAGTTATGCTCTGGTCGGTATTGGTCCAGTTTCCGCTCGCGGCCTCAGGAGTGATCAGGAAGTCGGTGACTGTCCACACGATTTTTACCGACTGCCCGCCGCCGGTGGTATATGAGTCATGCTGAAACGTGAAAATGTTCCCGCTCTGGATGCCGGTTTCGATCCACTTCCCTTTTTTGTTGTACAAGTTGTACGTAGGGGTCGGACCAGGGTTGTTGGGGACGGGCAGGAAGTACATCCCCTTCAACTTGTCCTTATCCGATGTACCCCTAACCAGGTTGATCACGATCGCGCCCGGCGGTGGTTCCGCCGAAACACTCTCGACGTCACCGCCAGTCGGAACGCCTGGTCCGGATGAAGCCTGAAAAGTTCCTCCATCCTGCTCCAAATCATCCGCTCCTGGCGCGTGTTTATGGTGGCCAATGCGCCACGAGCCGGAGGCAGCGTTGTCGTCGATCTCGAATTTGTAAATGAAGAAGTGAACGTTGTTGACCGTTAGGTTGAAATCCGCACCGGACACTACGTACGCAGCCAGTAGTCTGGCTTCTGAATCGTAGATGTTGTAGGCGCCCTCAAGGTCGGTCGACATGAAGAAGCACTGCTGCAGCGGCGTTCCGCCGGGTCCTTCCGTTTCGTCGATCACTATTCTCGGTCTGACTGGCTCGAGTTTGTCGGTCATTTGTTTGCCTCCTTTGGGTGGGTTAGTGACGGTTTAGCACAGGCGGAACCGCTTGTGCTCTGGGCTTTTGCAAACGAGCGCTCACCCCCTTCGGGGCAGCGCGTGCGCCGCAACTCTTTCAACTATTAACGCGAGAACCTCTTGGGAAAACCACCATCGCCGGCGCGTGCCGGAAATCTCTGGGCCGTGTAGCTAGAGAGGGAAAACTTCAGTCCAGGAAGAGCTTTTACGGTCTTGGTTGCGGGAATAATATGCGCCAACTGCGTGCGCGTCAATGCAGATTAGTGATGTTCCAGTCTGACCGCGTAGACAAGCAACTTGCCGGGCGCTGTGAGGGTGGTTAGCTCCTCGCCTCTGTCGACCGCTGGTTTAGGGTTGGATTGAGCGGTCAGGAATTCGTACACAATGCGGTTCTTCGTCATATCGGTGATGATGTTTTTGTTCTCTTTGCTGGCGAATTCCTTCACACTTTCCAGTTCCGGCACCGCGTCTTCGGCAAACACAAGCCAAAGCCATTCGACGCCTTCCTGCTCATCAAATTTGAACCAACTTTCCTCGGGAACCTGGATCTGCTGATCTGCGGTCAACAGAGATAACCCCTTGTTTGCCGTGGGAGATGGGAAAAGAACCAGCAGCTCCGGTACCGTCGACCCACCTCTCGGGCCTTCACTGAAAATGTACAAGTGGCCGGGTTGAGGAGTATTGAAGTTCACCCGAATCCGATCGCCCGCCTCGAAATTGATCTCGCCTCTGACGTTATACGGGTCCTTATATACTCCGTCGCGGAATTTCTGCACCGTGATCGAGTAAGTCAACCTGCGCTCCGGACCAGCCACCGTGGGAATCGGCGTCGGCGCCGACGTTGAAACAACACCTGAAGACCGCGCCCGTGAAGCACGCCAAACACTAAACGTCAAAAAGCCTACCGTCACCACCAACATCGCAACGAGTGCAACCAACAGCACCCGCTTCTTTTCCCTCCACTGGTCTGTTCTGTCCGTGTCGCCAGTGTCGTGCGTGGCTAAAACCTCTGCCTGGTCCAACTGCTTCCGCAACGTCCTCAGATCTACAGCCATGTCTCGCGCCGACTGATAACGCTCGTCCGGACTCTTCGCCATCGCCTTGCGAATGATCCGCTGCAACTCAGCCGGCGCTTCCTTCAGTTTCGCCAACGCCGGCGGCTCTTTCTCCAGTATCTGAACGAGCGTGTGACTCGTCGTCGGGCCGGAAAAAGGCATCACGCCCGTTAGCATTTCGTAGAGCATCACGCCGACGCTCCAGATGTCCGTGCGTTCATCGACCGGCAACGCCCGCGCCTGTTCCGGCGACATGTAGTTGATCGTGCCCATCAGCACACCGGGCGTAGTACGAAACTCTGTCACTGCTTCCGACTGATTTTCCGTGAAGGCGCGCGATCGCTTTTCCGTCACTTTCGCCAAACCGAAATCGAGCACTTTCACGAGCCGATCGCGATGGCGCATCATGACGTTTTCCGGCTTGATGTCGCGATGAACAATGTGCGCTTCGTGGGCCGCTTCGAGCGCGGTCAGAATCTGTATGGCGATGTCGACTGTTTCGGCAGGCTTGAGCCGCTTGTTGTGGAGGTAACGGCGGAGGGTTTCGCCGTCGATGAACTCGGTAGCGAGATATGTCAGTCCGTCAACCTCACCAAACTCATAGATCGTGAGGATGTTCGGTTGATTGAGTGACGATGCGACTTTCGCTTCCTGGCGAAAGCGCTGCATACGTCGATTGTCGGCCGAGATGTCCGGCGACAACACCTTCAGCGCGACCGTTCGTTCCAGTCGCGAATCTTTCGCCAGGTAAACTTCGCCCATGCCGCCGGCGCCGAGCCGGTCAAGAATGAGATACGAACCGACTTGCTGACCTTTGTTAAGACGTGGGTTTTGTTCTTCAGCAGCATCGTCGCCCTCGTCAAGCAGCAAAACAGCGCCTTCGTCGGCCGCCTGTCCGCCGATAAAGTCTTCGGCACTCGCCTGCTGGTGGGCCGCCATCAGCTTCTCGACTTCCGAGCGCAACGACTCGTCACCGCGACACTGGTTGGCGATAAAAGCAGCACGCGCTTCGCCGTCGAGCGAGATCGCTGATTTGAATATCCGGCTGATCTGTTGCCAACGTTCGGGACTCAATTGGCAGCACTCTCGGAGAGTTGTTGATAAAGCCATGCTCGCGCCATGTTCCAGTCGCGAGTGACAGTATTTTCGGAAACGTTCAGAACTCCGGCGATCTCCTCGTTGTTGAGGCCGCCGAAGTAACGCAGTTCCACGACCTGACTGCGCCGCGGATCCATTTCGGCCAGGGTTTTCAGTGCTTCATCCAGGCGCAGCAGATCGGATCCGCGCGCGTTCGAGATGGCTGCAGCTTCTTCGAGCGACACCTGCTGCGCGCCGCCGCCGCGTTTGGCGTATGCGTAGCGGCGCGCATGGTCGATCAGAATGCGGCGCATGATCTGCGCCGAGATCGCGAAGAAGTGCGAGCGGTTGGCCCAGTGGACGTTTTTCTGATCGACGAGACGGACGTAGGCTTCGTTGATTAACGCAGTCGTTTGTAAAGTGTGGCCCTTTCGCTCGCGGCTCATGTAGCGGCGAGCGAGCCGGTGTAGTTCGTCGTAGACCAGCGGATACAACTCATCCAGAGCGGACTGGTTTCCATCGCTCCATTCAGCGAGAAGTTGAGTAATCTCATGCTGCTTTGGTGGTCGTTTCAATCCGTGCTACGTCATGCAATCCTTGCACGTCATGCCTGGTACTGCGCGATCTCGCCCGGCTTGCGCAACATCTTGTTTACTTCACCGATGTGAAGCTCTTCCTCCGAAATCATGCGGCGAGCGTACTCTTCGAGCAGGATTTCGCGATCGCGCACCAGTTCCAGGAGTTGGTTGTAAAGGGCCAGCCCGTCCTTTTCCGCTTTCAGCGACTCGGTAAGAATATCGTGGATGCCGTGCTGGTGCGTCTCGAGCAAGGCGCCGATTTTCAGAGAAGGGTGCTCGCCGAAATGCGTAACGAGCTCTCCCGCCTCGTTGGCGTGGGCGAGGCAGGTGTTGGCTTCATTGCGCAACCAGCTAACGATCGGAATCCGGTTGTGACCAAAAACCATCAACGAATAATGCGTGTAACGAACTACCCCGGCCAGCTCCGCTTCCATAATCTGATTGAGAAGCTTGACCGCCGACGCTTTATCGAAATCGTGTGCCATAGTCCCTCCGTAAACCCGCTCTTAAAACCTCAGTGAAAGACAACTCAAGCCGCCGTCCATCTTTTGAAACTCCGACATGTTGAGGGCGATTGTTTTGTAACCCAGCTTGTGCAATCGTTGCTGCAAGATCGGAAATCCTGCGGCAACCAGAATCGTGTCATTTACAGCCAAACAGTTTGCCGCGTAGGCGTTTGCGTTGTCTACGGTGATGACTTCGTATTGACTCAGTTGCCTCAGACTCTTTAGTTCGTCGATGACCAGCATCCGATTGCCGCCGAGATATGCTAGTCCGCTTTTTAAGTGCAGAATATTACTCAGGTTCCGTATGTCAATCAAAGTCGGAACATAACCAGCCTCGGCCAGGAACATCGCGAGCTGTCTGGCGCCTCTGGAATTCGTGCGGCGTGAGATGCCGATAAAGAAGAGGTTGCCCGCCTGGCAAATGTCGCCACCATCAAGCGTGCCGGGCTCGGTAATCGCGCCAACTTCCCGGAAATGTTTCCGCAAAACGCGCTCAATGTCTTGAGTCTCGCCCACGCGCGACGCAGCGCCGGGTCGCGTGATCACCGCGCCGCGTTCCAGCAACACCGCGGTGTCTTCGACAAAAGTCGAATCCGGATAACGGTCGTCCGGATCCAACCGCGTCAGACTCAAGCCGCAATATTCCAACGCGCGGCAGTAAGCTTCGTGTTGCTGAAGCGCTAGTTCGAGAACGGGCGCTCCCAAATCAACACTCG
>DASUOZ010000396.1:0-15680 GCA_036276375.1 Pyrinomonadaceae bacterium
GAATCGCAGCTCCCAGAACGCTCCAAACGTGCTTACTCATCAGTTGTACCTCCCTTGTGTTTAATTAATCGCGATTAATTGTCGACGCGGGGGAACTGTTGTCGGGGAGACGCGCGCAGGCGTATCTACGTCTGTTTCCGCAAGCGTTATGCCCGAAGGAGAGATCGTGTATTTGGGGACGACGAGACGGCAGGAAATTCTAAGTGCGACATAGAACAGTACATCGCTGTACTGGTATAAGCGCGCAGACCACGACGGATGTGCTCACGGATTTGTGGCTAAAGTTTAGTAAGCCTTTACCTCAATTATTGCCTTCGCAACGTCGGAAGGTTGCGGAAGGATTGCATCCTCGAGTTGCGGCGCGTAGCCCACGAAAGTGTCGAGGGCGCAGACGCGTTTCACGGGAGCATCGAGGTACTCGAAGAGCTCGTTGGCGATGCGCGCGGCTATCTCCGCGCCGTAGCCAAAGGAGAGTGAATCTTCGTGAGCGACAATCACGCGGTTCGTTCGTTTGACTGATTCGGCGATCGCGTCCCAGTCGTACGGCAGGAGACTCCGCAGATCGATCACTTCGACACTGGCGCCTTCCTGTTCGGCCTGCTTCGCCGCGACGAGCGAACGCTGCACCAAAGCGCCATACGTAATAATCGTCAGGTCCTTGCCTTCACGAACTTTCTTCGCCTTGCCAAACGGGATCATGAAGTCGTCGCCCGGATAGGCCGACTTGTTGTAAGCCTGGCGATAGAGATGTTTGTGTTCGAGAAACAGCACGGGATCGTCGCAACGGATCGCGGTGCGCAGCAGTCCGTTTGCGTCGAGCGCGGTTGCCGGATAGATGACGCGCAGGCCCGGAATCTGTGTAAAAGTCGCAACGCCGGATTGCGAGTGATAGACGGCGCCGCCTTTCAGGTAACCACCAACCGGAACACGAATCACCAGCGGCGACTTCCATTCGTTACCCGAACGCCAGCGCATCAGCGCGAGCTCGTTACGAATCTGGTGCATCGCGGGCCAGATGTAGTCGAAGAACTGAATCTCGACGACGGGCTTGAGCCCACGCGTCGCCATACCGATGTCGCGGCCGACGATGTTGGCTTCCGCAAGCGGTGAATTGAAAACGCGCGCGCCGCCGAAGTTTCGTTGCAGGTTGGCAGTGACTTTGAAAACACCGCCTTTGCCTTTCACCGTTTGCAGGTACTGCTCGCGCGAACAATCAGCGACGTCTTCGCCAAAAACCACGATGCGCGGATCGCGCGCCATCTCGGTGTGCAGCGCGCGATTAATCAAGTCGACCATCGTGCCGGGATTACCCGAGAGTTGCACCTGGTCTTCAGTGTCGAATTCCGCAGACGTCGGATCGACGTCAGGCGAGAACACATACTTGGTCGCGGTTTCCTGCGCGGGCTGCGGACTCGCGAGCGCGAGATCGGCCGCTTCGTTCACTGCCGCGTCGGCTTCGTTTTTGATCTGCTGCAAGCCTTCCTGATCGATTACGCCGGAATCGATCAGCAACGCGCCGAAACGTTTCACCGGATCGCGTTCGGCGTCCGAGGCACGCTCTTCGTCGGGCCGGTAAAGTTTTTCGTCATCGGAAAGCGAGTGTGAATACGGGCGGATGACCTTCGCATGGACTAGCGCCGGACCTTTGCGCTGCCGGCAGTAATCAACTGCGCGGCGCATTGTTTCCAACGACTCGATTACGTCCGTGCCGTCGCAACGCTGAACGTAGAGCGAGGGAAAACCTTCAACGAGCCGCGACACGTCGCCGCCGGCAGTTTGCACTTCCACCGGAACACTGATCGCGTAGCCGTTATCTTCAATCAGAAACACTACGGGCAGCTTCAGATTGCTGGCCGTGTTCAGCGCTTCCCAGAATTCACCTTCACTGGTGGTGCCTTCGCCGACCGAGACGTAAGTCACTTCGTCGGCGTGAAAACTTTGGATTCGCTTTTTCAGTTCCGGAATGAGTTGGAAACGATAACTGGCTTCAGCACAACCGACTGCTTGCAGCAGTTGTGTGCCGGTGGGCGACGACTGCGAAACGATGTTGAGCTGTTTGTGGCCCCAGTGCGAAGGCATCTGGCGCCCGTGTGAATTCGGATCCGCTTCCGCGCCCACGGCCGAAAGCAACTGCTCGAGCGGCGTCATGCCCAACTGCAAACAGAGCGCACGATCGCGATAGTACGGGTAGAACCAGTCGTAACCAGGCTTCAACACCACACCCGCCGCGGCGAGCACTGCTTCGTGACCCGCGCCGCTAATCTGAAAGAAGATTCGGTTCTGGCCTTTGAGTTGGATCTCCTTGTCGTCGAGACGTCGCGAAAGATACATCGTGCGATACATCTCGATCAGCAGTTTGTGATCCGGCAGTTGCTCTTTTTTCGAAACCGCAGCGCGAACTGCTCTCGGCGTCGCAGTGTCGGCGATCGGCTCTTCCACGGCTCGCGTGGACGCGGTAGCCGTGTCGGCCGATTCCGGCGAATCTGTTTTACGAACCAGTTTCAAAACTTTGGTATCAGTCTTCATAGTTACCCAGCGTCATGCGATATTCTTCGGCCATGCCCGGATGTCCGTGGCGTTGCGCCGTTAGGATGCCGCGCTCGTAAGCCTCGCGTGCCTGGTCGCGCTTGCCGAGCCGCTCGTACGCAGCCGCCAACATGCCGAAAGCGTTTCCTTCGTCGTCGACCTTTTCCAGATAACGATGCAGCGTTTCGATCAGCTCCTGATCACGGCCGGCCTTCTCGTACTCTTTAGCCAGTCCGAAAAGCACACTCGTGTTACCCGGGTCGGTGGCTAACATCTGTTCGAATAGCTCGATACGATTGGTCATTTGCCGATAATCAGTTTCGCGATCGTCTGCAACTGCATGTTTGAAGTGCCTTCGTAGATCGCGCCGATCTTCGAGTCGCGCCAGTATTTCTCGACCGGATAATCCTTCACGTAACCGTAACCGCCGTAAAGCTCGATGGCCCTTGAGCTGACGCGCTCGGCGACGCGCGACGAGTAGAGCTTCGCCATCGCGGCTTCCTTCACGAAATTGATGCCGGCGTCTTTCATTCGCGCGGCGTTGTAAACCATCAACCGTGCGGCTTCCAGTTCGGTCGCCATTTCCGCGAGTTGAAACTGCACGCCCTGAAACTGATTGATCGACTTCCCAAACTGCTGACGCTCGGCGGTGTAACGAATCGCACTCTCCAACGCGCCGGCGGCGATGCCGATCATCTGCGCGCCGATACCGATGCGGCCTTCGTTCAACGTTTCGATCGAGATCTTGTAACCCTTGCCTGCTTCGCCGAGCACGTTTTCTTTCGGCACCTGGCAGTCTTCGAGAATCAACTCGACTGTTGACGACGCGCGAATACCGAGTTTGTTCTCCTTTTTACCGATGGAAAAACCGGGGAAATTCTTCTCGACGATGAAAGCGGTGATGCCCTTGTAACCGGCTTCGGGATTCGCATTGGCAAACAGCACGAAGATCTCGGCTTCGATGCCGTTTGTGATCCAGAGCTTACGGCCGTTGAGCAGGTAGTGGTCGCCTTTGTCCACGGCGCGCGTTTGCATCGCAAAGGCGTCTGAGCCCGAACCCGGTTCGCTGAGCGCGTAGGCGCCGACGTGCTCGCTCGCGAGGCGCGTCAGATATTTCTCCTTTTGCTCGTCTGTGCCCCAGCGAATGAAGGCGTTGTTGACGAGCGTGTTTTGTACGTCAACAAACACACCCACCGACGCGTCCACGCGGGAGAGTTCCTCGACGGCGAGGATGGCGCTAAAGAAACTGGCGCCGGCGCCGCCGTACTCTTCCGGAGTTTCGATGCCCATCAAACCGAGTTGAAAACACTGTTTGATGATGGCCGGATCGAGTTTTGCGGTCTCGTCCATGTGTTCGACACGCGGGCGAATCTCGCCCTCGGCAAACTCGCGGACGCTGGCGCGAAACATCGACTCGTCTTCGGTCAGGGTAGTAAGTGGAATAGCTGATGCTTGCACAACCGCTGTTTGTGATTGACTCATATGTGTAGTGTCGTTATGACGGACTCAAAATGAACATTGCATCATAATCGAGTGAAGAAGTTTCCCGCAAAGGCAGGCCACAGATTACACACATTTCACTGAAAGCATCGGTGTAATCTGTGGATGTGGTACCGTACCGCGATGGCCGTTGAAAGTCCGAAAGTTGATGCCGGTGAGCAAAGGGCTCGTCGCAGCAGATTTGCGCCACTGGGAATCATATTCGGGCTGTTGGGACTGTTGTTATTTGCCTACTTCGTGAGGCGCGCCGGCATCGGCGAGATTTTCGCGAACATTCAGCGTCTCGGCGCCGGCTTCCTGCTGGTCCTCGCGATTTCCAGCACTCGTTACATCGTTCGCGCGCTCGCCTGGACGCGTTGCGTCGAACGCCCGCATCGTCTGCCATTTCGCAACGCCGTGGCCGCGCGCATCATGGGCGACGCACTCGGCAACATCATTCCCTTCGCCAGCGCGGCGGTGAGTGAGCCGTCGAAGGCGGTGTTTGTGAAGGATCGCGTGCCTTTGCTCGTAGGGCTCTCGGCGCTCGCCATCGAAAACATCTTCTACGCGTTGTCAGTCGCGCTGTTTATTTTCGCGGGTACGGCCACGCTGTTACTCAGTTTTTCGTTACCGAAGCCTTTGCGCTACGCGAGTATCGGGGCGCTCGTCACGACGCTGATCATCATTCCCGCCGGTTATTTACTGCTGCGCAGTCAGAAAAAGTTTCTGAGTGGATCGCTACGGTTCCTTGCCCGGCTCGGCTTGGCGCCGAATCTGGTCGCGAAGATCACGCCGCGCGCTGAGACACTCGAAGAGCGCGTTTACGGTTTTTACGACCGCAACCGCAAAAGCTTTCTTTCAATCTTCGCGCTGGACATGTGCTTTCATGTCGCGGGAATCGCGGAGATCTACACCACGCTGTCGTTCATCAGCCCGGTGGCCCCGACGTTGCAACAGGCCTTCATTCTCGAGTCGGTGAATCGCATCATCAACGTGGCGTTTAAGTTTATTCCGCTGCGTGCGGGTGTCGATGAAGGTGGGACGGGTCAGGTCTCGAAGGTGCTGGGATTTGCGCGCGGCATCGGCGAAACTCTGGCTATCATTCGCAAAGGCCGCGACATTTTCTGGAGTGCAGTCGGCTTGATATTGATTTGGCGAAAAGGGCTCTCGTTAAAGTCGCTCGGCGATGATGAATAGCTTACTCGTAGGCCAGCGCGTTAACTGCGTCGAGATTCGACGCGCGCCAGGCCGGATACAGCGCCCCGAGCACACCGCCGATCAATCCTATTGCCGCTGCGACTGACGCCCACGTCCAGCTATATTCGAAAACCAATCCGTATACGCGGTTAATCAGATATCCGGCCAAAAGCGAAACCGCAAATCCCGCCACCAGGCCGATGACGCTGATTAAGATCGCTTCCCTTTCGATGATTCCGACGATGTAACCACGCGAAGCGCCCATCGCTTTCAGAATCCCGATCTCGCGTGTGCGTTCCGTGATCGTCGTGTACATCGCCAGCATCACGACTAGGGCACTCACAACCGCGGCGAGTCCGACCAGCACGCGCAGAAAAACTCCCAGATACGGAATACTCTTCTCAAAACTCGTAAACACATCGCGAGTCGGTTGGATGGTATTGCCGGGCAGCTCCTGGTCAATCCTTTGCGCCATCGCTTCGATTTGATCCGGATTACGGAGCTTCACAAAAATGAACGTGCACTTGCCCGTCGCTTCGAGCGCTTCCTGCATACCGGCCAGCGACAGCTTCACGCGCGCGCCCGATTCCGGTCTGTAAATGCCGGCGATCCGATATTGTTCGTCGCCCAGCGGTTTAATCGTGTCGCCGACGCGATAGTTGTTATTGCGCGCCTTGACCTCGTCGATCACGACTTCGCTGGTGTTTTGCGGTCCCTGGCCTTCAACCATGCTCAGCCCGTTCATGCCTGCGTAAGCGTCCCATTCGACGCCGTCGACCTGTTCGATACCGATTCCGCTCGATCCCTGCGAAAAGTGGCGAATCACCGGCAGCGCGTCTTCGACGCCGTCGATACTCTTGAGCCGGTCGACGTAACGCGTGTCGAGGTTGGCCGTGGTGGCCGTCAGTTGAACGGCGCCCGGACGCATGAAGATCAGCTCAGCGCGGACGTTGGTCGCGCGCCGTTGCAGGTCGTTTGACATGCCGCGGGCGAGTCCCGTGAAAAGCATCACGAGACTGACCCCCAGCGCGATTCCGGCGACGCTCACGAGCGTGCGAATCGGTCGTTGGCGAATATTGGAGGTAACTAAGTTGTCCAAGCGCAATAATCTTCCGGCACGAATGATAAAGCGGCTATTACCATAAGCCATTTTGGTCTAAGCTAACAAACGTCAGGTACGGTTATTGATTTGAGTTTTACCCGTGGCTGAGAACTTCAAGTTTAATTCGTCGGCGCCGGCCCTCCATGTTCCTGCTCTTGACCGGTTAGGTCTCGTTCGTACGCTCGACTGGTCCATCATCGGTACCCTCGCGCTACTCATCGTCTTCGGCTTCGGTCTCCGCGTCACACAACTCGGCGCGATCGGCTTCGCCGAAGACGAGATGAACAAATTGGATGCCATTCATGCTTACGAGCGCGGCGATTTTTCCGCCAACTCCGAACATCCCATGGTCATGAAGGTGCTGATGTGGGCTTCCGTCAGCACCGCCCCGGTCGACAGCCTCGAAGCGGCGTTACGTTTACCAAACGCGCTGATCGGCGCACTCACGGTCGTCCCGCTCTTTCTTTTGACTCTGGCTTTCTTCGATCGCCGGACAGCGCTGCTGGCGTCGGCTTTCTGGGCGTTTGGCATCAACGCGATCACTCACAATCGCATCGGCAAGGAAGACACGCTGCTCGTCTTCTTTATGCTCTTCGCGTTTTTCTTCTTCGTGCGCGCAAAGCAGATTTCGCCGGCAGACATACCGGGGCGCGCGCGTCGTTACGCCGCGAGCGCTGTGTCCTTCGGTTTGATGATCGCGTCGAAATATTTTCCCCACTACCTCGGCCTCAACATGCTCTTTCACCACAACTTTCACGCGCGCGAAGCGCGGGTGAACGAGCCGAGCGGACACACGCCGGGTTGGTTCTTTATCGTGATCGTGGGCGTGTTTCTGGTGGCGAGCCCGGCGGTGTTGATGCCGGAAGTCTGGCAGTACATGAACGCTTACACGAGCGAGCGACTGTTGACGCATTCGGGTTATCTGTTCGCCGGCCAGCTTTACAAGAACAACATGTCGAGCTCGCCGTTCTGGGGCACGCCGATCTATTTCTATCTGCTGTTTTTCGCGATCAAAGTGCCGATCGTGACGCTGCTCGCGTTTGTCGTGGGACTGTTGATCGCGATTCGGCAGCCACGGCGCCTCGGCCATGCGTTTCTGCTGTTCATGTTTTTGTTTTGGCTTGTTCCTTACTCGCTCATTGGCGGCAAATGGCTGCGGTACACGTTGTCGGTGATGCCGTTTGTTTACATGCTGGCGGCGGTGGGTGTGGTTGGGTTAGTCCGTTGGGCGACCGCGCGTTTTTCGAATTCGCGTCGCGCGGGTGCGGTAGTATTCGCCGCGGCGGTCGTGCTGTTCGTTTGTGTTCCGGCGTGGACGGCGTTCGCGAACCGCCCGCACTACGCGCTCTACACGAATGCGTTCGGCGCGGGTAACGCCGGCTACTTCTTTCCGCACGACGAGTTTTACGACGACGGACTCCGCGAGGCGCTCAAGTTTGTTTGCGAACAGGCGCCGCCGGGCGCAACGATCGCTCACGAAACACCCGGCGTCGTGCGTCATTATCTCTACTTGTTCGACCGCACAGATCTAAACTCCCAGGTGATCTCCGCAAAAGAATTTGACGTGGCGAGTGTGACAGGCGCGCCCGGTACGGTTTACGTTATAGCGCAACGGGGCCGCACCTATTTCGAAAACCGCGACGAGCTGGAGGCTGTGCGCGCGAAGTTTCGAAAAATTCACGAAGTAAATATTGGCGGCGCCAGCGCCGTTGAAGTATTTATTAATCGATGAGAAAACGTTCACCCTTTTTCTACTCGTTCATGACGCTCGTCATGTTGCTGACGCTCGTGTTCGTGGCGCGCAGCTTCGTGCCTGATCGCGTTCAGATCACGATCCTCGGCACCACGGATCTCCACGGCAACATCAATCCGATCGATTACTACACCAACAAATCGGACAATCGCGGCCTCGCGAAAGTTGCGACACTCATCAAGCGCGTTCGCCAAGAACATCCGAACGTCCTGCTCATCGATTCCGGCGACACGATTCAGGGCTCGCCGCTCGAATCGTTTCACGGCCGCAAAAACAATCAGCCGCCCGACCCGATGATGCTCGTGATGAACTCTTTGAACTACGACGCGATGGCCGTCGGTAATCACGAGTACAACTTCGGTCTCAAAGTTTTAGAAAAGGCGCGCGGCGAAGCAAATTTTCCGTGGCTCTCGGCAAACACGTACGACGTTGCGAAACGGCAACCGCACTACAAGCCTTACATCGTGAAAGAAGTCGCGGGCGTGCGCATCGGAATCCTCGGCCTGACGACGCCCGGCGTGCCCAACTGGGACAACCCGCCAAACTACGCCGGACTGGAGTTTCACGAACCCGTCAGCGAGGCGCGGAAATGGGTGGCCGTGCTGCGCGACCAGGAAAAAGCGGACGTGGTCGTAATCGCGATGCACATGGGAGTCGGCGAAGATCTGCGGACTGGTGAAGCAAACCCGGGGCAAGTGGCGCACGAAAATGAGGCGCTCTCGATCGCTAAAGAAGTTCCGGGTGTGGACGTGATCTTCATGGGACACACGCATCGCGACGTGCCTTCGCTTTACATCAACGGCGTGCTGCTGACGCAGGCGAACTACTGGGGCAAACACCTCGCGCGCGCCGACGTCTACTTACAAAAAAATATCACCGGCGGCTGGCGTCTCTACGCGAAATCCGCGCGTACATTACCGGCTGACGATCGCGTCGAACCCGATCCGGAAGTAACGAAACTCGCCGAGCCTTACGACCACGAAACTCAAGGATGGCTCGCGAAAGTCATCGGCCAATCAGCGGAAGAGTTGACGGCAAAGGAAGCGCGTTTTCGCGACACTGCGATTCTCGATCTCATTCAAAAAGTTCAACTCGAAGCCGGCAAAGCCGACGTATCGATGGTCGCGAGTTTCAATACGGAGGCGAGAATCGCGAAAGGTCCGGTGAGCGTGCGCGACATCGCCGGTCTTTACGTTTATGAAAACACACTAGCCGTCCTGGAAGTCACCGGTCAGCAATTGAAAGACGCGCTCGAACACTCGGCCAAGTATTTCAAGACCTACGTGCCCGGTAAGCCCGCAGCCGATTTAATTGACGAAAAAATTCCGGCCTACAACTTCGACATCGCCGAGGGCGTCACTTACGAGCTCGACATTTCCAAACCCATCGGCCAGCGGATTCAGAATCTGCGTTTCCGCGGCCAACCGCTTTCTCCTACCCGAAAGCTCCGACTCGCCACGAATAACTATCGCGTTAATGGCGGTGGTGGGTATACCATGTACAAGAATGCACCAGTCGTCTATCGTTCCAGCGAAGAGATTCGCGAACTGATTATCGACTGGCTCGAACGAAACAAAACGGTTCCCGTCAAACCTAACAACAACTGGCGCCTCGTGCCGTAGCCGGTCTTAAAGTATTACCGACTTCCGCAGATGCCTCGACTTGCTGCCATTTCAGGCAAACTGAAAGGAGCGATCTTCACGCTCAACGACGCCGAGCTGATCATCGGTCGGGAGACCGCTGCGACTCTGTGTCTCGCCGACGCGTCTGTTTCCCGCCGCCATTCGAAAATCGAAAAGAACGACGAAGGCTTTGTAATCACGGACCTGGAGAGTCTGAACGGCACGTTTATCAACGACGTTCCGGTGCGCACCCGTGTGCTCGAGCACGGCGATCGCGTACGCATCGGCGATTCGCAGTTTGTTTTCCTGAGCCACGAAGGCGAAGCAGTTTCCAAGTCGAGCGAGGTCACGATCGCCGAAGTGCAGGTGACGGGCGCGACGCTCCAGGTGCGGCTCGACGAAGCGATGTACCAGATGGAGCCCGACGTGGGCGTGCTGATGAAAGTGAGCACGGCCATCAACGCGATCCGCGGCCTCGATGCGCTGCTCGAACGTCTGCTTGAGCTGTCGTTTGAAGTCGTGCCGGCGCAACGCGGCGCAATCCTGCTCATCAACGGTCATTCGCTTGATAACAGTTTCGTGTTTGGTCTCCACAGCAAACAGGGAAAGAACCAGCCCGTGAACGTGAGCCGCACGATCGTGCAGCAGGTGCTACGTGACGGCGTCGCAGTGCTGGCGAGTGACGCAGCCGCCACGCAACCACGGCTCGCAACGGAGAGTTTCATTGAAACACGCGCGCACTCGGTGATGTGCGTGCCGCTCGTGATGATCGATCGCAAACTCGGCGTGCTTTATCTGGACACGACGGTCGCGCGCGATCCGTTCAACAAGAACCACCTGCAACTCGTAACCGCAATCGCCGGCATTGCCGCCGTGGCGATCGAAAACGCGCGGCATTTCGAGTGGCTCGAAAAAGAGAACGAACGCCTCCTGGCTGACGTCAACATCGAACACAACATGGTTGGCGAAAGCGGCGCGATGCAGCGCGTCTACCATTTCATTTCGAAAGTCGCGCCGACGGACGCGACGGTGCTCATCAATGGCGAAAGCGGAACCGGAAAAGAGCTGGCCGCGCGCGCGATTCATCGCAACAGCAAACGCGCGCAGAAGCCGTTCATGGCCGTAAACTGCGCGGCCCTCAGCGAGTCGTTGCTGGAGACCGAACTGTTTGGTCATGAGCGCGGCGCGTTCACCGGCGCGATCGCGCAGAAGAAAGGCCGGCTCGAGATCGCCGCCGGCGGGACGGTTTTTCTCGATGAGATCGGCGAGCTGACGCCGTCGTTGCAAGTGAAACTGCTGCGCGTGCTACAGGAGCGAGAGTTTGAACGCGTCGGTGGCACCGTGACGATCAAAGTCGACGTGCGCGTGATTGCGGCAACCAACAAGAACCTCGAGGATGCGATGGCCGCGAACGAGTTTCGTCACGATCTTTATTACCGGCTTAATGTTGTTTCGCTCGAGATGCCGTCGCTGCGAGAGCGTCGCGAAGACATCAGGCTGCTCGCGAATTACTTCGTTGAGAAATACGGCGCGATGTGTAATCGAAAGTTGAAAGGCATCTCGCCCGACGCGCGCGTGTCGTTGCAGGCTTACGATTGGCCCGGCAACGTGCGTGAACTCGAGAACACGATCGAGCGCGCGGTGGTGTTGGGCACCACTGAGTGGATCCTGCCCGAAGATCTGCCGGAGCATTTGCTAGAAAGAGTGGATAACGTCGCGGCCAGGACCACGTATCATGAGGCGGTCGCGCAAAGTAAGAAACAGATTATCGCGAACGCGATGGACCAGGCGAAAGGCAATCTCAACGATGCCGCGCGGCTGCTGGGAGTGCATCCCAATTATCTGCATCGCTTGTTGAGGAATGCCAACCTGGACGAGCAAATGAACACGAGGGAGATTTAAACTGCCAAACGAAAACGAGAATCTCTCACTGCGTGACGCGACGCCCGAAGACGAGGCCTTTCTGTTGGAAGTTTACGCCAGCACTCGTCGCGAAGAGTTGGGAGGGTTCGGGTGGGACGACAATCAGAAGCAAGCCTTTATTAAAATGCAGTTTCTTGCTCGCGAACGATCCCAGCCTCGAGTAGACGACAAAATCATTCTGCTGAACGGGCGCGCTGTCGGCCGCATGCTGGTCGACAGAACTGAGACGCCGATGGTGCTCAGGGACATAGCCTTGTTGACGGAGTATCGCAACGCCGGCATCGGGAGCCGCCTCATTCAGCAGTTAATGACGGAAGCCGCGTTTGCTGGAAAATCGATTCGACTGCACGTTGTGGCCTCATCTCCGGCAGTGCGTCTGTACGAGCGTTTGGGCTTTCGCAGCAAGGGCGATGATGCAGGAGCGGCTTATTTGGAAATGAAATGGGTTCCTGCTACAAGTTGAGTCGATGCCCACCTACCGGCTTAATCCGTACATCAGTTTCATCGAGAATCGCCTGTATCCGAGTGTGGTTCAACGCGCGGTCTTTCATCGGTTGACGGGTGAAATCATCGAACACGACTTTACCGCTCGGTTGACCGCGGACGACGCCCAATTGCGACAACTGGTCCAAAGCGGATTTCTGATCACCGAGGATTACGATCCGTTAGCGCCCTTGCTCGACTGGTATGTTGCTCGTCCGATTCAAAACCCGGCTCTCGTATATCGTTCGCCAACTGGAGAATGGATTCTGGTGCGGACGTCGATGCTGCAGACTGTCTATTCGCCGAAACGTGACGAACTGCCTGTAGTCGTTGAAGAGAGATTGTCGCCTTTAGTCGCTGAGATGCTGTTAATGGCTGACGGGACCAGAACGCTCCGCCAGATCTTTAGCGAGTCAAAAGAAGGACGCGAAGCAATAGATTTTCTGACGATGCAGGAGCGGCAGTTGATCAAGTTAACGCACCGTCCGGAAGAGCTGGATGATCCTTTCAGCCGCGTCAACATAGTTCCGCGGAATCTTTATCACTCCGAGCGCCAAGACCAACCGCGTGCTGATAGCGCCAACGAAACCATCATCGATTTCCATTTACACGGAATCGAGGAAGCGGGTTGGGAGTTTGACTTCATCGAGCCCACCGTAAACCATTCTTTTCGGTATCCTCACGAAGCTTTACACGGACTCGATTACGGCTCGCAGTTTTGTCTCGCTACGCTGAGGACGGAAGTAGTTCCGTTGCTGAACCACCTAAACCAACTGGAAGTATTGGAAGTCGGTGGCGGCACCGGCAGCTTTGCGCGGGCGTTCATTACACAAGCCGCGAGCCTGAATAATGTTCAGGTCAACTACCACATTCTGGATCTGTCGCCGGCCTTGATGGAGAACCAAAGAGAGCTCTTGTCGGGGCTTCTTCCTGAGCACAGTCATTTCCATCAGAACGCAATCGAGTTTGAGCTGCCGGGCCATAAGTTTGACTTGATTGTTTCAAACGAAGTAATCGCGGATTTTCCGGTCGCCTCCGTTGAGCGCAACACTTCCGGGAGCGATCGGAGGTGGCTGGGAGAAGGCGCTAACGAACTCGAAAAATATGATCTCTCGGACCAGGACGCTCCCAACTCTTTCGTGGTCAACGCCGGCGTTTTTCGTTTCATCGAACGCGCGTGGAAACACTTAAACCCGGGCGGTACGCTGATCGTCTCCGAATATGGCGCGGAGCACCACTATCCCGCCGCTTCTTTCAACCTCAATCACGACGAGTACACGATTCACTTCGGCCACCTTGCCTCCTGTGCCGCGAAAGTCGGGTTCCAGTGCCGCTTGTTGACGTTGAAAGATTTCCTCGGTCTCGACGATGAGGTGTTGGTCCTTAACGGACGCGAAGAACATTTACTCTGTCTCAATCACGTCTTGAACGGCTACGGTGAGGTTCTACCCTACGCGGTGATTTCGAAGACAGATTTCGAAAAACGTTGCCGCCGCGTAGTAGAACAGACCGGACTGATCGGGTATTCTTTCTCGCCGCTGCGCACGGGATATCACTACGGTCCCAACATCAGAGATTTTTTCGTTCTCATAATGAACAAACCCAAGGAGATGTGATGGAGGCTTCTTTAACGCACCAGGAATTTGCTCAGCAGGCCAACAGCAGATTTCAGGTTGAGGTCGACGAAAACACCGACGTGGAATTGGAGCTAACCCAGGTTTCGGATCTCAAACTGTATCCTCAGCAAGAGGAGTTTGTGCTTGTGTTCCGTGGCCCGTTGGACATGTTTCTCAGTCAGGGCGTACGTAACTTCAAGCACGATAAGATGGGCCGGTTTGAGATGTTCATAGTACCCGTTCGGCAGGACCAGCAGGGCTTTTACTACGAAGCGGTCTTCAATCGCCTGCGCGATAATCAACCGCAATGAGCAGTCAATCCCCGCAACCGGCAAACATCAGACTTCGGCCAGTTGGTCCGGACGACTACGACTTTCTCGTTGAAGTTTATGGCAGCACGCGAGCCGAAGAGTTGGCGTTAACGCCATGGACCACCGAACAGCAGCAGGCATTCGTCCGATCGCAGTTCGCGGCGCAACAAGACCACTACGCGAAAAAATACCCCACGGCCAGTCACGACGTAATCGTCCGTGACGATCGGCCGGTGGGCCGTCTCTACGTTGCTCGATTGGACCAGGAAATTCGAATTATCGATATTACGCTGCTACCCGGCGAGCGGAATGCCGGGATCGGGAGTTTTCTCATCAAGCAGTTGCTCGACGAAGCAAACGGCTCTAAAAAGGTGACGCGGATTTATGTGGAGGAATTCAATCCTTCACTTCGTCTCTTCGAACGTTTGGGTTTCTCGCCCAGCGAGCAGCACGGAATTCATCTGCTCATGCAGTGCAACCCCGGTCAACACCCCACGTCCTGACGTAAATCTTTGCAGGCAGGACCACGAACGCTGGTTCGATAAGGAAATTAAGAATGCAGGCGATTAATAACCGCCTCGTAGTATGGAGCGCGCTTGTCTTTGGTTCCAACGGGAACGACGAGGAAGGAGAACACACCCAACTCCTCATGCTCCATCAGATACGTGTCCTGTTGCAGCGTGATCTCTTTTGGACCACGAAATAGCAGTGAAAAACCTTCTTTGCCGGCCGCAGCTTGTTTGCGTGATGCAAAATTGGCTACGTCAACCAACGTGACCCTCACCTTTGAGATCTGGTGATTGATCAGAAAATCTGTGCCCAGCTGGGATTTGAAAGACGCCATATTCAAACCAGCCGCCGCAGTACTCATGCCAGAAGCGTACTCGGTGAGGGCCAGCGGAAATCCCGCTGCAAGTGCCACAAACGTACCTCGCTTCAAGAATTCTCGGCGCGAACTCCTCATTTGGTTCCTCCTGAAACTGCTTGATCTGGGCTTGCGGTAAAAATGGGGGTGCAGTCTATTTCTTCTTTTCGAAACTTGCAATAGAAAAAACACACGGAAAAGATTTTAGAGAATCTTCCAAAACAGTCTTGTAATATCTTGCCTTTCGATCTATAGTGCGCCCTCGTCGCTCTGCAACGTACATTGCGAACTCGAACCACTGTTTGGGCCTCAACGTCCCAGAGCCCCACAACAGTCGGCCGGATAATCATTACAGATTCCCTTAAGGCTTACCTACAGGAATAAGGAGACGATTCGATGGCCCAACCATATGTAGGCGAAATAAGAATGTTTGCCGGAAATTTTAACCCTAACGGGTGGATGTTTTGCGAAGGCCAGTTGTTACCGATTTCCGAGAATGAAACTTTGTTTCAGCTAATCGGGACCATGTATGGCGGTGATGGCGAAAGTACTTTTGCGCTGCCCGACCTGCGCGGTCGCATACCGCTGCACTTCGGCACTGGACCAGATGGCATAACCTATACCCAGGCCGAAATGGCCGGGGTCGAAGACGTCACGCTCACCACGCAGCAGATTCCAATTCATACTCACCCCATGTTCTGTAGTTCCGGCGGTGGTACAAATTCGGCCAATCCAGCGAGCGCGGTGGCGGGGGTCTCAGACATAAGCCAATACAACGACTTAACCGTGGTCCCAACTAACGC
>DASUOZ010000397.1:0-5462 GCA_036276375.1 Pyrinomonadaceae bacterium
GCAGATTCCATAAAAACAAATCTGTGTAATCTGTGGATGAAGAAAGAGACGGCTGCGAGTAGGACTGCTTAGTGACCCTGCGACAGCTTGCCGATCAATGTGAACAGCGGCAGGTACATGGCGATGACGATCGAACCAATAGTCACGCCGAGGAAACCGATCAGGATCGGTTCGATCAGCGTCAGCAGGTTGGCGATTGCGGAGTCGACTTCGGCTTCGTAGAAGTCGGCGATTTTACCGAGCATCGCGTCGAGCGCGCCGGTCTGTTCACCGATGCCGATCATCTGCGCGACCATGTGCGGAAAGACTTCAGTTGCTTTCAGCGGGTCAACGAAGTTCTCACCACGCTCCACGCCGGCGCGGACCTTCGTGATTGCTTCTTCGACGATCACGTTGCCGGAAGTCTTTGCCGTGATGTCCAGTGATTGGAGGATCGGCACGCCCGACGAAAGCAGGGTCGAAAGCGTTCGTGAAAACCGCGCCACCGAAATCTTGCGCAGGATGTCGCCGAGAACCGGAACCTTCAGCAACAATCGATCGAGAGTTTTTCGGCCGCCCGGCGTCCTGTAGTAGAAGTTGATGGCCACGGCAATCGCGATCACCACAAGCAGAATCGCGAGTCCGCCCCAGCCGGCTAAGAAGTTACTGATACCGACAACGATCCGCGTGGGCCACGGCAGGGGTTCGCCCGGACCAAGCAAGCCGAGAAAGATCTGCTGAAACTGCGGAATCACCACCACCATGATCACTGCGACCGCGACGATCGCGAGCAGGATCACCGCCGCCGGATAGATCAACGCGGAGATAATGTCGCGCTTCAGCTTAACGATCTTTTCAATGAAGGTAGAGAGTCGTTGCAGAATGAGATCGAGAATACCGCCCGTTTCACCGGCTTCGACCATGTTTGCGTAGAGCTGGTCGAAAACGCGCGGATGGCGCGCCATCGCGGCCGCGAGAGTCGAACCTTCTTCGACGTCCTGTCGCACCTGCATCAGGATCTGCTGGAAGTACTTGTTGTCCTGTTGTTGCGCGAGAATCTCAAGACACTGGACCAGCGGCAGACCGGCGTCGATCATCACCGAAAACTGCCGCGTAAAAATCGACAGGTCTTTCGACTTTACTCTCTTGCGCCCGCCGATTTTAGGGATGCCGATCTCGCGTCCCTTTTCTTTAACGGACGTAAGCGTAACCTGTTCGCGCCGCAGGAGCGCGCGCAGCGCCTCGCGATTGTCAGCGACGCGCTCACCGACGACGATCTCGTTCAATCGGTTGCGGCCTTTAAAGACGTACGTTGGCATGACTATCAGCTCCGGTGGCTTATCTGGTTCCTACGTTGGGTCTGGTTCCAATCGGACGTGCTTGCGCATACGGACTCGCATGCTGCTTGGTACTCTGACCGGTATTCACGCCCGAACCACGATCGATCAGCTCGCGCAACTCGTCCACGTTCGACGAGCGTTGCAACGCCGTATCCAGGGAGATCTGACGTTTGTGATACAGCGTCGCCAGTGCCTGGTTGAACGTCTGCATGCCGTACTTGTCCTGGCCAGTCTGCATCATCGAGTAGATCTGGTGGACTTTGTCTTCACGAATCAGGTTACGAATCGCGCCGTTGGGCACGAGAATTTCCAAGGCCATCGCCCGACCCGCTCCTTCAGCACGCGGCAGCAGCGCCTGGCACAGAATTCCTTCGAGCACCAACGAGAGTTGGGCGCGAATCTGTGCCTGCTGATCGGAAGGAAAGACGTCGATGATACGGTTGATGGTCGAGGCCGCTGAGTTTGTGTGCAGGGTCGCGAGCGTTAAGTGTCCCGTTTCGGCGATTCGTAACGCCGACTCGATCGTCTCGAGGTCGCGCATTTCGCCGACGAGCACGACGTCGGGATCCTGACGCAAAGCCGTGCGCAGCGCCGCCGCAAAGCCGTGCGTGTCGGCGTTTACTTCGCGCTGATTAATCAGGCAGCCTTTGTGGTTGTGCAGAAACTCGATCGGATCCTCGATCGTCAGAATGTGCTCGTGACGATCGCGATTGATCTTGTCGATCATGGCCGCGAGGGTGGTTGATTTTCCGGAACCGGTTGGACCGGTAACCAGAATCAGACCGCGCGGCTTCTCGCACAGTTGTTTCACGACTGCGGGGAGACCGAGCTCTTCGAACGCCCTGATCTCATAAGGAATGGCGCGGAACACCGCACCGACCGCGCCACGTTGGTTGAACAAGTTTGCGCGGAAACGAGACAAACCTTTGACGCCGAACGAAAAATCCAGTTCGAGATTTTCCTCGAAACGATGCTTCTGCGCGTCGGTGAGAACCGAATAGGCAAGCTGTTTCGTGTCAGCCGACGTGAGCACGCGATAAGTTTCGAGTGGACGAAGGTGTCCGTCCACTCGTACTTGCGGCGGGGAGCCGGTCGTGATGTGCAGATCCGAACCGCCGAGCTCAGAAAGCTTTCTCAGCAGTTCGGACAAGGAAATTTGGGGAACCGTTTCGTTCAGTCGCATCCGGAAATCTCTCCCACACAGTTATTTGTTGCTGATTGGTTCAGCTTTGGCGCGCAGCGTTTCAATGTAACGCTCCGCTTCGTTGGACATGCGATCGGCAAACTCGAGCGGCGCATCCGTGGTCAACCCGTAAATGCGGCCGCCGGCTTCCGTGAAGTAAAACGTCCAGGCTCTTTCCGGAGTCAACGTATCGCCCGGTGTGCGCGCCATGACGACGAACATGCGCTTGCCGTTTACTTCGCGGATGAAATCGTTGGTTACCCAACCACCCGCCGAAACCATCTTGTCGATCACGATGCGGCGCAGGTCCGCCACCGGCAGGCCCGCCAGCATGTTCTTCTGTTCACGAGCAGTCAGAAACACCGGGTTCGGCCGGCTGAGTGCAACTACGGAAAGACTCATCTGGCCCGGCAGTTTTGCCGCCGGTGATTTCACCGCTGCCCTCAGGTTGCCGACGACGCGTGGTCTCGTTTGGCCATTCGAGACGTGGGCCGACTGAACATTCGGACTAACGCTGACCGGTTGTGAATCGGTACTGAGAGCGACCGGTTGCGCAGTCGCGGTGACCGTAACGGGTTGTACCGTCGCAGTCGTCATCGCAGTCGTAGTTACTGGTTGTGGTTGAGCGGACGCATAAGCCGGAGGCGCCGGCAACGTGCTCACGCCCGGAGAGCTCTCAGGCAGGACCGGCACGGATGGACCACCAACCGCCGAAAGATCGCCGACCGGAATATTTGCCGGTAGCGCCATCAAGGCCTTGCGGTGAGCTGCCAGGGCCGCCGCGGCCTCACGTCTCTGACGCAGACGCGCGCGATAGCGCCGCCACCACGCACGAGAGCGATAGCGATAATGACGCTTCTTTGTGACCTGTACACTTTGCCTGACGCCGTGCGCGGAGTTTGAAAACGGCAACATCACGCTCAACGAAAGCACCAGGATTAGCGCGATAGCAATTGTTCTTAACATGCTCGGTTCTCCTCGAATTAGGCGACCGTTTCGCGAACAACTTCTTCAATCGTCGTCACGCCATCGCGAATCTTGTACAAACCTGATTCACGCAGCGTGATCATTCCGTCGTCGATCGCCTTTTTTCTCAATTCAAGTGCGGAAGCACCGATCAGGATCAACTCGCGAAGTTCATCGGTGATTTCCATCACTTCGTAAAGACCGATTCGTCCCTTGTAGCCCGTGTTGTTACAGGTAGTGCAGCCCTTGCCTTTGTAGGTCTTGAGCGTGCGCGCTTCGTCAGCCGAGAAACCGACTTCAATCAGCGCCTCCGGCGGTGTCGGGTGTTCCTGTCTGCAGTCCTTGCAGACGCGACGAATCAGTCGTTGTGCCTGGATGAGGTTAACGCTGGTGGCGACAAGAAAGGGTTCGATGCCCATGTTCATAAGGCGGGAGATCGTCGAGGGAGCATCGTTGGTGTGGAGAGTGGAAAGCACGAGGTGACCGGTGAGCGCGGCTTTGATGGCGATCTCCGCCGTTTCGAAGTCGCGGATTTCACCGACCAGAACGATGTTGGGATCCTGGCGCAGGAACGAGCGCAGCGCGGCCGCGAAGTTCAAACCGATCTGCTCTTTCATCTGTACCTGGTTGATGCCCATCAGGTTGAACTCGACCGGGTCTTCGGCCGTCATGATGTTTGTATCGACCGTATTGAGCGACTGAAGGGCGGAGTAGAGCGTGTTTGTCTTACCGCTGCCGGTTGGACCAGTAACCAGCACCATGCCGTAAGGCTTGGAAATGTTGCGCTGAAACTTCTGCAACGACTCGGGCTCGAAACCGAGCTTCGTCATGTCGAGCATCAGGTTCTGCTTGTCCAGCAAACGAAGCACGACCTTTTCACCGAAGAGAGTCGGCAGGGTCGAGACACGAAAGTCGAGCTCGCGAGAACGTGAGTCGACCTTCACTTTGATCTTGATGCGGCCGTCCTGCGGCAGACGCTTTTCGGAGATGTCGAGCTTCGACATGATCTTCACGCGCGAGATCAAGGCATCGCGCATTTTCAAAGGCGGATGCATCACGTCGTAGAGCACGCCGTCGATACGGAAGCGGATGCGCAACTCCTTTTCGTACGGTTCGACGTGAATGTCCGAGGCGCCGCGGCGCAGCGCGTCGACCAGCAGCACGTTGACGAGACGGACCACAGGCGCGTCTTCGCTCATGCGCGAGAGCGTCGAGAGGTCGATCTCCTCGTTGTCTTCAAGTACTTCGACGTCTTCACTGCTGTGTTCGGTGTCGAAATCGATGCTGTCGAGTGAAACGAGGTCGTCGTGCGTGATGGCGCCGTTGCCGTTTGAGGAGTTTTTAAGGGCGCGTTCGTAAGCGGCTTCTTCAGTCGCGGTCGAGGCGAGCTCGATTTCCCGTGAAGTGCCGTAGTAGTTGGCGATCGCCTGTTGCACGCTGTTTTCAGCGACGACGACGGGTTCGACGTTCAAGCCGGTCATGAACTTAACGTCGTCGAGGGCGTAGACGTTGGTCGGGTCGACCATTGCGAGCGTGAGCGTGGCACCGACACGTGAAAGCGGCAGCACCGAATGCTTTTGGGCTACTTCCTGCGGGATGAGACGGAGAACTGCGGGATCGATATTGAAGAGATCGAGATTAACGGAAGGAATACCGTATTGCCGCGACAGGACGGCGGTGATCATGTCGTCACTGATCAGCCCCAGCTTGACGAGACTAGGACCGAGCCGGCCACCATGTTCGCGTTGGTAGTCGAGGGCCTCTCTCAGGTTTTGAGGGCTAATCAGATTTTCGCGTACGAGAATTTCCCCTAATTTGGCTGACATTTGTGCCTTCTGCTGGGCGCGGTTAATGTTTTCCCGAATGCTGGGATGGATTGGAGGCGCCCGAATGGGGGCGCAAGGCATGGTGATTCGTCTGCTCTACTCAACGATGGGCCAACATCGTTGAGCGTTCATAGTACAGTTTGAACACGAGGAGTGTCAAGGTAGGAA
>DASUOZ010000398.1:0-2415 GCA_036276375.1 Pyrinomonadaceae bacterium
AGTCGCAGCTTTCGGTGATGTCGCTGACGAAAGACGAGTTTGATGTGATCGTGGCGATGGGCAGCGGTAAAAAGAGTAAGCGTTAAGAAAGCCACAAAGAAGCACAAAAGGCACAAGACCAGGGTGCTGATTACTCGAACTTCAGTGTGTCTTGTGCCTTTTGTGCTTCTTTGTGGCTTTCCGGAGACGCCGATTCCTTCAGTCGCGGATAGACTGCGAAGAGCGGCTCGGGAGCGCGAACGCGTTTTTCTTTCAAAGAAGCGTCGATTTCCAGGGCGTTCACGACTGCCTGTCCGCGGAAGTGGTTGTTAGTGATGACGTAGGTTTCGCGCGTGTGTTTCGCGACGTCTTTAATTCGTTTCAGCCACGGGTCGAGCTCGTCGTGCGAGTAAAGATAGTTGTAGCGCTCGTCGCGCGGCGCCTTCTCGCGGAACCAGTTCTGATAATTTCGCCCGTGAAGCCGAACGTAGCCCACCGCCGAAGTCGTCAACGCGGCCGGGCGGATCGATTTTGAAAACACCGGCTGATCGATGTTACAGATCCCCACGCCTCTCTCTTCCAGCCATTCATACATCGCAGCCGTGTTCCACGAAGCGTGTCGCACTTCGAGCACCAAAGGATAATGGCTGAACTTTTCCAGCAGCTCTGCCAGATAAATCCGATCTTCAACAGTGTTTTTGAACGACCACGGAAACTGAAGTAACAGTGCCCCGAGCTTTCCGGCTTTCACGAGCGGCTTCATTCCGTCGTGAAACTCTTTTTCGTCCTTCTTAGTCGCTTTGCCGCGTTCGTGGGTGAAGAGTCGATGCAGTTTGGCGCTGAAACTGAATTGCTTATTTGCCGAGACACGATTGGCCCAGGCCTTCGTGGTTGACGGCGCCGGCGGGCGATAAAAGCTGCTGTTGATCTCGATTGTGTTGAAGAATCGGGCGAGATACTCGAGCGGATCGAAGGTCTTCCCGGGCTTCTCTGGATAAACAGTCCCTTCCCAGTCTTTGTAAGACCAGCCTGCCGGTCCGATGTAGATCATTAATCAGCTCCCTTCGGCGAACTTCAGCAACTATGGTAAAACACAGTCCCGCAAGATAGTTTTTGGAAGGAGGTGCCGGCGATGCGTCTGACTGAGATGGTCTCGTGCTCTGGTTGAGCGGCAAAGCTTAGCCCTGGCTTACTCGCTCAGGTTTTGAGCGAGCTACCGAAACAACCTGCCGATCCAAACCTGATTGTCGGCTTCGACACCGCCGACGACGCGGGAGTATACCGTCTCCGCGACGACCTCGCTTTGGTACAAACTCTAGATTTCTTTACGCCCATTGTTGACGACCCGTTCGACTACGGCCGCATCAGCGCTCTTAATTCAATAAATGACGTATGGGCGATGGCCGGCACGCCCGTCACGGCCATGGCGATCACGTGTTTTCCGAAAACGGGCGTCGATCCCGCAATCCTCACGGAGATCATGCGCGGCGGGCTGGAAACACTCAACCGCTACGGCGTCACGTTGATTGGTGGTCACAGCGTCGACAACGCGCAGATCATGTTTGGCTACTCGGTCACCGGCGTGATCGATCCGAACAGAGTGGCCAGAAACGCGGGCGCGCAGGTTGGCGATTTGATCATTCTCACGAAACCGATCGGCACCGGTGTGATTTCCACGGGTATCAAGAAAGCGCGCGCCAGTGATGAGATTGTGGCCGCGTCAGTTCAAACAATGTTGACACCCGGGAAGTTCGCCGCGGAAGCGATGCGGCATTTTGAGGTGAAAGGCGCGACGGACGTGACCGGGTTTGCGTTGCTGGGTCACGCGTGGGAGATGGCGTGTGCGAGTCGAGTGACGATTGAGATCTTCGCCTGCGCCGTGCCGCTGCTCGAGGGCGCGCTGGAGCTGGCGGTGGCAGGAATGCTGACGAGTGGCGACAAAACTAATCGAGAGTACGTCGGCGCTGACGTCGAGATAGCGTCTTCGGTAGAGGCGAATCTGTTGAAGTTGCTGTTTGATCCGCAAACCGCCGGTGGAATGCTGATCGCTGTCGCCGAAGAGAAAGCCGAGGCGCTGCTTGGCAAACTGCGCGAGAATTACCCCCGAGCACAGATAATTGGACGCGTTTCCCCGCGCGGCTCACGCTCGATCGTCGTGAGCTAGTATTATTGGCGCAAATAATCATGTCGATAATTGAGTTATGCGAGCTTTATGGGCGGGTTCGTGCGCGCACGATGGAGATTGTTGCGCCGCTCGAAATTGAAGACTACGTGATCCAGACGGCGGAGTTCATGAGCCCGCCGCGTTGGCACATCGGCCACACGTCATGGTTTTTCGAGACGGTGCTTCAGGCCCACAAACCGGGTTACAAGGTCTACTCAGAAGAGTTTCTGTTTTATTTCAATTCCTACTACGAAGGCTTCGGGTCGCGGATC
>DASUOZ010000399.1:0-2690 GCA_036276375.1 Pyrinomonadaceae bacterium
TGCTGGTTGTCGATATAGAGTGTCTTGGTCCATGTCTTACCGCCGTCCGTAGTCATGAACACGCCGCGTTCTTCGTTTGGGCCAAAGGCATGGCCCAACGCGCCGATGTAAACGACGTCCGGATTCTGCGGATTGATCGCAATCGCGGAGATGCGCTCGGTCTCTTTGAGCCCCATGTGCTGCCACGTCTTGCCGCCGTCGGTCGATTTGTAAACTCCGTCGCCAAACGAGACGCTGTTGCGCACGGCTGATTCGCCCGTGCCGACCCAAACTACGTCCGGGTTACCGGGCGCGAGTGCGATGTCGCCGATTGAGATCGTCCCCTGCCGCTCGAAGATGGGTTTCCACGTCACGCCGCCGTTGGTCGTCTTCCACAAACCTCCCGAAGCGCTTGCGACGTAAACGACGTTCGCATCGCCCGGCACGCCTTCGATGTCGGCGATGCGGCCGCCCATGTTCGCGGGACCAATGCTGCGCCACTCGAGACGCGCGAACGCTTCTTCAAGCGGCGACTGCGACGGTGCTCGCCCGTTTTGCGCAACCGTGGTTTGCGCGAAGAGGCTGAGAGCGAGCAGACAGGCAAGCAGACACAGAGAGAACAGGGGCAAACGAAAGCGCATATTGGGTCTCCTTAGGATCGGTGTGATCTGTGTTAGTCTGTGGCTGATTATGACATTTCCCCAAACTGATCGCACCAAACTTAAGCGCCTCCCCAAGCGCGGCCACTTCGATCGCGAAACCGTTTACGCGATTCTCGATGAGGGTTTTATCTGTCACGTCGGCTTTGCCGTCGAGGGACAGCCGTTTGTGATTCCCACCGGATACGCACGCGTTGACGACAAGCTTTACATTCACGGTTCGCAGGCGAGCCGCATGTTGCGATCGTTGTCGAACGGTTTGGATGCGTGTGTGACCGTGACGATCGTCGACGGTCTCGTGCTGGCGCGATCAGCGTTTCATCACTCGATGAACTATCGTTCGGTGCTTGTTTTCGGACACGCGACGGTCGTCGACGATTCAAAGGAAAAGTACGACGCGCTGGTGGCGTTGTCGGAACACATCGTCCGCGGCCGCTGGGCCGACGTGCGCGAGCCAAACGAGCAGGAAATGGTACAGACGACAGTGCTTTGCCTGCCGATCGAAGAAGCCTCCGCGAAAATCCGCACTGGCCCGCCACTCGACGACGAAGCAGATTACGCGTTGCCGATGTGGGCCGGCATTATCCCTCTTAAATTAATTGCGGAACAACCAATTAACGATCCGCGGTTATCCGCCGAAATCCCCATCCCGGAATACGCTGCACACTACAAACGCTAGCTCGCTTTCGGTGGATACAAACCGTTTCTCTATTTTCTGATTGCCTCCATCAAAACGCGGCCGGTCGCATTCGTGGGCGCCGTAATGCGCAGCAGCACCGAAAGTGTTGGTGCGATATCCGCGGGAGTCGCCGGTTCGAGGTAGCGGCCGGGAATGACTCCCGCCCCCATGATGATGACGGGCACATGCGTGTCGTACGAATAAGGTGAACCGTGCGTCGCAGTGATTGTGTCGCCGAGATACTTGTAAGGCGCGGCGATCAGCACAACGTCGCCACTACGCGCCGGATGAAAACCGTGCAGGACGCGGCGTTCGACTGGATCGGTGATCGATATCCCGCCGCGCAGGAGTTGCGCGCGCGTGAACGAACGCGCGACGCCGGGGATTGTTAGTCCGGCTGCGGCGACCACTTTCGAAATGTCTTCGAGATCGACGTTGTCGCGTTTGAGTGCGTCGTAATTGAAATAGACGTTGCCGTTGATGAACGCGTCCGTCACGACGCCCCACCAGTTGTATTTGAGAATGTAATCAGCGCTTGGGTCCGGCGACTTGGCTTGCGGGTTGTAACGCGCGCTGATTGCGGAGCGGAGCGCGGCGAGTATCTCGGATGTTTTTGTGCGCCCGCCGCCGAGACCGAGTGCGGCCGCGTGTTCGGGGATCGGCGACACGCCGTGATCGGCAGTAAAGGCGATCAGGGTATTGCCTAATCCGATGCGTGTGTGAACGAAGTCGAGCAGCGTCGCGATCTGGCGATCGACGCGTAACGCGGCGTCCATCGCCTCCTGGCTGTATGGGCCATAGCGATGGCCGACGTAGTCGTTAGCGGAGAAGCTGACGGTCAGCACGTCCGTATCGTCATCCTGGCCCAGTTGCTCGTTGACTATTGCCTCCTCGGTGAATGAAACGAGCAGATCGTTACTAAACGGCGAGTGATCCAAAGCGCTATAGAACGCCGGGTTCGGCAACTTTGCACCGCCCGTGATCGTGTGAGGAAACGCGTTTGTGTCGCCGGTGACGGTGCTGACTGTTTCCCACGGCGGCGTGTCTGGTCCCGCGCGTTTGACGTATTCGCTTTCCGCAACCAGGCGCTCCCACTTGGCGCTGAAGTACTTGTCGGCTGGTTTGGTGTTGTTGAAAGCGGTGACCCACGCGGGAAGCTGATCGAAGTAGTAGGTCGACGAGGCCATTGTGCCGGTGTTGCTCAACCAGTAAGCGGCATTGGCGTGGCGGCCGGCGGGCAGGATCGCGGAGCGATCTTTAGCAGAAATGCCGATCACTTTAGAGCGATCGTTCGTGATTAGTCTTAATTCGTCGCCTACCGTTGAGCTCAGGAGTCTGTGTGGACTGGCGGCGCCTTCTTTCGGATCTCCGCT
>DASUOZ010000400.1:0-4285 GCA_036276375.1 Pyrinomonadaceae bacterium
GGTTTGCCAGCCACCCAGCACCTGGTCCACGAAACCGCTCGAGTTCGTCAGGAACCGTTTGCCGCGTCCAAACGGCAGACCCACGACCCAGTTCGCGTTGATGATGTGTCGGGCATCAAAATCCGAACTCGAGTAGTTCGCATTCGGGTCCAGCGCGTTAACGATGAATCCCGTTCCGTAGCTGGTCGAATTTTGCAGACCCGATACGGTGTCGAACGAATGGCCGTAGGTGTAGTTGAAGTCAAACGTTACGTCGTCACGCAGCCGTTCGCGCAGGCTGATTTGTAACGAGTTGTAGTTTGAGCGTCCGACCGTCGAGAACGCCGACAGCGCGCCAAACTGCGGTTGATAGAACATGTTGTTGAACGACGCCGGTCCACCACCGAATGGGCAGGTTGTACAGTTAGGACTATCGTCCCAAAGCAATTGCAGAAACGTGTAGTCCCGCACTTCGGCGCCGCCGAGAGACTCGGGTGCGACCCATGCATAAGCCGCTTGAGTCGGAGTCAGCGAAGTGTCGCCCCACCATTCGGGCATGAATGGGAAGAGGTTGTTGAAGAAAGCGACCTCCGGCACGTCGGTGATCGGCGTACCCGCGTAGGCATTATTGATGAGGAAGTTGACGGCCTGGTAGTAAGTCCAGCCCGACCTTGGATCGCGAATATTGTTCAACTGCATGATGTCGCGCGAGGCGAGTATGCTGCGTGCGAAACGTCCGACATAACTCGCTTCGAACGCCAGTCCTTTGCCAAGCTCACGGCCGTACGAGAAGTTGAAACTGTAGTTGTACGGCGTGGTGATGCCCTGGTCCAAAGACGTCTCGATGCGCTGATCTTCATCCGACGGAACGGTCAACGGGAAGTTCAGCGTGGGCGGGATTGGTCCAGTCGAACCAGGAAAGTCCAGCGCGCGAACATTGGGATTCAAACCACTGAAGAGCGGTCCGAGATCCGGGTCGGTCACGTCAAACGTGTTCGCGTTGATGTTGCGAGCCGAGGTGAAACCAGCGAGGTTGTTCAGGTCGAAGTTAACGGCCAGCGCGCTACCGATGCGGTCGTAGGTCACGCGGAAACCGCCGCGAATGACGCTCTTGCCGTTGCGCCCGAAAATCCTGCTCGCGAGGTTATCGCCGAAGTCCGGAGACCAGGCGAAAGCGACTGACGGCGCCCAGTTGTTCCAATCCTGATCGTAATAGGCGGGTCCGTTGTTGGCCTTGCCGCCGAGAATAAACGTGATCGGATCAGTGAAGGGAACGCCGGCGTCGGAGCTCGCGACGCGTTGGTTGAAGTACTCAGTCAGGTTTACGTTCGGCACCACCTGGAGACCGTTTTTCTCGTAAACGGGCGTCGAAGTGGACCAACGAATGCCGTAGTTCAACGTGAAGTTCGGACGTATGCGCCACGAGTCCTGGAAGTAAGCTTCATACTCCTGCGTGGCGAACGAGCGATCGCTCGGCGTGCCCACGGATTGGAGGTTGCCGCTTGCGTCGTAAACGAGATTGGCGTTGTACTGCGAGTAGCGACCAATCACCGAAGCGAGCGCGTCACGAAGATCGTTCCCGCTCTGGAAGTCTTCGAAGCCCTGCAACAGAACGTCGCCGGACTCGTTGTAGAACGACGGGTTGATGATCGCCTGGTCAAACGACGGTCCGAATGAGAGGCGGTTGTTTGTAATCAGGCGCACGTTGCCGCCGAAGCCAAACGTGTGCGTGCCGCGGACCCACGAAACGTCGTCCACAAAGTTGTGCACGGGTGTCGTGCGGTTCAGCGTGCGTTGGAACGACTGAGGCGAGAAGATGAAACGGAAGTTCACACGGTTCTCGCTGGAATCGCCGTTTTGCGTAAACGCCGCCCGCGTGAAGCCGTAATTCACCCGATTCACGAGCGTGGGCGAGATGGTCCAAACGTGACCCACCGCGAGACCTTTCGGATGGTTCCAGGTGGTCAACGGCGGCGTATCCGGGAAGCACTGAATGTTGTCTCCCGCAACGCTGCAATCAGGACTGAAGTAGACCGCGCGGGTCACAGTGTCGTTTTGATAGTTGCCCCGCACGAAGAGTGTCTGTTGGTTGGTTAGATTGAAGTCAAAGCGAGCGATGTAAGTATTCAACTCCGTGGGCGTGCGCGCGTTGAACCGGAAACCGCCGGTGTTCAAGCCGTCGCCGACGGTGTTGTCGTTCGCCGGGTACCGCTGAGCCGCGGACGCAAGAAATGCGAGCGCGTCAGGGTTGATGCCGGGATTCGCGCCGGCGCTGGCGTAAGTGTCGATGATTTCCTGGGGCGTCAGACAGTTCACACCGCTTGGTGTTCCCGCCGGACAACCGGGATCGCTCGCGCCGCTTTCAGTGCGATAGCGAACGATGCCCTGGCCCAGGCTCGGCAGCGGCACTTCACGCACGACCGACGTCGCGGTCGCTTCACGAAAACCTTCGTACGTGAAAAAGAAGAACGCTCGGTCCTTCTTGATTGGGCCTCCGATCGAGCCGCCGAAGATGTTTCTCAACAACTGCGGGCGTTCGACACCCGCGGCGTTGTTGAAGAAGTCGTTCGCCGTGGTGACGGTGTTGCGATGAATTTCAAACAACGATCCGTGCCACTGGTTCGAACCGGAACGCGTGACGAGTGAAACCTGCGCGCCTGACGAACGTCCCTGTTCCGCGTTTGGATTGGTAGTCGTGACGCGAAACTCCTGCAGCGAGTCGCGCGTGACGCGCAGCACACTCGCGAACGCTTCGTCAGTGATGACGTCGAGACCGTCCTGCTGCTCGTTGACGTCGACGCCGTCCAGCGTGATGTTCGACTGGTCAGCACGGCCGCCGTTCACGAAGCCGCTGCGAGTAACGCCGGGTTGCAGTGACAACAGGCCAACGACGTTGTTTGCGTTTAAGGGCAGCTCAGTGATGCGCTTTCGTTCGAAGGAATTTCCGAGACTGGCGTCACTGGTGTTGATTGCCGCTTCCGCGGCTGCGGTAACGTCAACTGTTTCTGACACCGCGCCGACCTCGAGTTGGACGTCCCTTTCAGTTGACGTGTCGACGAGTGCGGTCAGGCCGGAGGCCGAAGCGGTTTTGAAACCGGTAGCGGTAACCTCGAGCCGGTAGGTGCCGGGCGGAACGGCAGTGAAGACGTAACCGCCGTCCTGGTTGGTGGTTTGGGTCCGGCTGAAATTTTTTTCCGGAGCGGTGATCGTGACCGATGCGCCGGCGACGACGTTGCCATTCGGGTCTGTGACAGTGCCGCGAATAGTTGAGCCACCGGATTGAGCGTAGCTCGTAACGGTCAGGAGTATTAAAACAAGAAACGAAGCTAGAGATGAGACGCGAATGGTGTTGGTGTCCCTCATAGTGTTCTCCGTGATTTTGTTTTTCACCTACACATTCAACGGGGAGACGAATTGGTTCTTTTGGCGGATGCAGATTGTGTTCCATTTTTGAAAAACGCATTTCTCGTGAGGAATTCGCGAACAACGGAGAACGAGTGCGCGTTACATCCAACTAATCAGTTCAAAAACTCAGTGACACTTGCAGTTTTTGAACTGCGAAAGTTTGGATGAGCAATTCAACATTTAGTAAGGTGTGTTTGTGAGTATCACTGCGATCGATCTGTTACTGGTAGCCGTCGTCATTCTGAGTTTGGTCAACGGCTATCGTCGTGGCTTTGTTCATGGTGTGATCGACTTAGCCGGATGGGTGTTGAGTCTGCTTGCGGGACTTCGTTACTACCAACCCCTCGCGCGCTGGCTCGGCGCGAACATCGATCTGTGGTCCGAGGTTTGGGACCAGCCGATTGCTTTCGTACTGATCGGTCTATTCGTGTCCGTCATGGTTCATCTCATCGGGCACGCGATACTCGTACGACTCCCCAGAGACATTCAGGAGCGTCCTGTTAATCAAGCGCTTGGTCTGCTTCCGGGGTTTGTTAACGGTTTGATCATCGCGGCGATTCTTTCCGCGCTGCTGCTCGCGTTGCCGCTCAGTGAACGCATCAGTGAGAGCACGCGCGCCAGCGCCATCGCAAACCGTCTCGTCGTGTATGCCGAGCGACTCGAAGGCCAGCTTCGGCCGGTGTTCGGTGAAGCGATCGGCCGCACGCTGAACCTGCTGACCATTCGTCCCGACTCTGACGAGCGCGTCACGTTGCCGTTCAAGGTAGCAACGACTCGCCCGCGCCCTGATTTGGAAAAACAGATGCTCGACCTAGTTAACCAGGAACGAGCTGCGGCCGGACTACGTCCACTTGCTCCCGATCCCGAGCTAACTGAAGTCGCGCGACGCCACTCCGCTGAC
>DASUOZ010000401.1:0-4873 GCA_036276375.1 Pyrinomonadaceae bacterium
GCCCACTTGTTGGCTCTCGCCGCGTATTCGATCAACGGGAGCATCAATACGAGCAGGAGTACGATCAGGACCAGCACCGCGCGGAGCAGGCTGAGTGAGAGTCCGAGAGACATCAAATAGATGATCGGAACGAGGAGAGCAATCGCGGGCGCCGCCGAGATCGCAAAGACTGGTAGATGTTTTGCGGTCAGAAAATTCGGCGCGGATACGACGAACACTACTCCAAGCGCCAATATTCCGAAAAGCGACGGCCACGTAAAAAGATAACTGGCGCCGGGGGCTGCCCAACTCGTAGCGGCCATCAGGATCGTGCACCAGAGCAGCCCGCCGGTCATCAGGTTCGCAGTTGAGATTCTTTTGCGAAACAGGTTGTGCATCGCGAATACAACGGCGACCGTGAACGACACAAAACTAATCACGTAGATGTCGTTGTTGTACGTCGTGCCTTGCGGGATCAACCGGTATTCGCCGTGTAGGTTACGAACAATGAGATTGACGAGCGTTACGGTTACGGCCGCTGCGACGGCAGTGGCGAAGAGGGCGAAAAATCCTAAAGTCAACCCGGAGATCGTCAGATGTTTCTTTCGCAGTCCGAGCCACAACACACCAACCAGCATCAATAATGCGACAACCGCGAGAGGCTTGACCCACGTCTCCGGATAATGGACCAACAACCAACCGGGAATGCTGAAGTAGACTTCGTCAGGACCTTTCATCTGGTCGACGTCTGCGTTGCCGAGAGCTTGCGCCAGCGTCAGCGCATGATTGCCGTGGTGTTGCAAACTTCGCTGATCGAGATTCTCGATGTTATCGGAGAGCGTATGGTAGTGTGCAAAGCCGTCGGTGTAAGCGAAATTCAGTCCCGGGTATCCGGCGTCTTTAAATATGCCAAAATCCGTGCTGTTCGGTAGTCGTTTGTAGATCTCGGTAAAAAGCGAACTGGCGATCGTCCGCGGCGCCGACTGCGCCAGTTGTTTGATTAACCCACCATTCTCGTTTCCAGTTTCAAACATCAACGAGGGACCTTTAGTTCCACGGGCCTCAAAATTCAGGACCGCCACCACATCACCGGCCCACGGATGCTCCGTCACGAAGGCTCTTGCACCCAAGAGTCCCGTTTCCTCGGCATCTGTGAACAGGACGATCAAGTCATTCTTGAGCGGTGAACTGCCTTTCAAGGCCCGCAGAGTCTCGAGCATGGCGGCAACGGAAGCACCGTTGTCGCTGGCTCCGGGGCTGGTTTGGGCAGAGTCGTAATGGCTCACCACCATTACTGCTCTACCGGCGCCAGTTCCCGGCAGCCGCCCGATAACGTTATTTACTGTCCCTGCTTGTATCCGCCGGCCAGGGCCTGAAGCGCCTGGACCAACGGCAGTAGTTGTTTGTACTTGCGGAGTAAGTCCGAGAGTGGTCAACTCCGCTTGAAGATATTGGCGCGTCTTCGCGTGTTCGCTTGAACCGATTGGATGAGGCCTTTGAGCGATCGCCTGCACATGACGCATCGCGCGAGCGGCGGAAAACTCCGACACCGGAGCATTGGCGTCAATCACCGCGGGCGCGGCGGTTCGGGCGATCGCGAGGTAGACGAGTGAGCAGATAAATGCGAGCGCCAACAAAGCGATAATGACGCGCCCCTCCGGCAGGACGATGGTCTTTGTGTTTTCGCTGGGAGCGTAAGACTCAGACATCGTTAACCTCGAGCGCATCAGTAGCGGGAAGAATTTCCGCGAGCGCTGCTACGGTCGGCGCTGCAAAGAACGTCCGGATCGGCAGATTCACGCCGAGCGTGTCACGTATGCGCTTGATCAAATGAATCAGCAG
Source organism: Pyrinomonadaceae bacterium (assembly GCA_036276375.1). Taxonomy (GTDB): domain Bacteria; phylum Acidobacteriota; class Blastocatellia; order Pyrinomonadales; family Pyrinomonadaceae; genus PSRF01. Next base: position 1,822 of record DASUOZ010000401.1, read on the forward strand.
CAGGCTATCGCCGCCGAGATCGAAAAAGCTTTCGTCAACGTCCGGACGAGAAATTCCCAGAATGTCCGCGAATAGCGCGCAGAGAAGTTCCTGTTGTGGTCCAACGGGAGCACGGCCTGTCGACTTGCGTTTGTATTGCGGGGCCGGCAACGCTTTGTAATCGAGTTTTCCATTAGGAGTAACGGGAAACTCTTTCATGCCGACGATCGCGTTCGGCAACATGTAGTCAGGCAGTCTCGTTTTCAGTTTCTCCAGCAATTCTTCCGCGATCGCGCTATCGTCGTCCGGCCGCTCATCGGCAACCAGTTGATCGACGGGCGTCGCGGAAAACAACCGCTTGTAAAAATCGGATCCCTGAAACACACGCTGCGTGAACGGCAAGCGATAAAAGAACGACTTCACGACCTCGTCACCACGAAGGACGGTGCCCTCGAGGTGATAATCCAGGTGAAGGTCGTCGTTCATACTCGGCCGTCTGACGCACTTGCCTTCCAGCCGGTCGCCTGCTTCGACCCGCAATCCCTGACCAAACACCGGAACAAACACCGGGCTATCGGTTGCGTAGCGGCAATCTTCCGATTTGCCGTTGAGATCGCCAAATACACGCACTGTCAACGCAAACCCGGACAAAATCGCGTCGCGAGAGACCGTCAACCCAAACTGATTCTCGGTGGCTGCGGCGCCGGATTGAAGCTCAGAGCAGGCAATCTGTTCGAAGACTGATTCTTCCGAAATCAGGCTTTCGCCCGGAAGTTGATGCACGCGCACGCGCAGATCGAACGGAAAGCCTGAGGCCGCAAATATGCGGCGTGCATCTTGAAAATAAGCGCCATGAAGCTCAGGCTGCTCTCTTAGTGACTCCGGCAACTCCACTGCCGACAGGAAAGTAATGCAGCGTTGCGGATAAACAACCGTCTCCGCGTCGATCGCGTTTCGTAATTTGCGCAGAAGCTTTTCCAATCCCTTGCTGCCGCCGATATCGCCGATTAGATCGCACACGCAAAGATCGATGTGGCTATACTGGCCGGAAACCTCGTCGCCCATAAGCAGCGGAACGACCTGATGATAGTCGCCTTCCTCCACGAACCTCTTTGTCCTCGCGTAGGCGCCGGCGCTACGTTCCGCCACGTAGACCATCGCAGCGCCGCCTTCAACACAGGCCTTAACGAGAAGATTTTCGTGGTTCGCTCCCGCGACCAGCACGACCTTGTCGCGCACATTGTCGATTATGGGCTGGTAAAACGGATGGCCGTTCGTTGCACTTTTCGGCCGCGCACTGATGGGCGTCAACTCGTAGACATAATCATTAATTGCCGGCGAGAGCCACGCGTTTGTTCCCGTGGGCAACGCCGGTTGCGCGTTCGCGGCTTCGGTGAGCACATACGCAACGAGACGTTGTTGCCCGGGTTGATCTTCGCGAACAATCGCGACTGCCTTTGAAACTCCGGCACAGGCTTCAAGTGCCGTTTCAACTTCGCCCAGCTCGATCCGGTTCCCCCGAATCTTCACCTGGCGATCCGCGCGCCCCACAAACTCGAGGTTGCCTTCACTGTCCCATTTCACGAGGTCGCCGGTGCGATACAACCGCTCGCCGCCGCTCTCGCTGAAACGATTCGGGACAAACTTTTCCGCTGTCAAGTCGGGCCGCTCGAGATAACCACGCGCCAGCCCTGGTCCACCCAGGTATAGCTCGCCCACGGATCCTGCCGGCAATTCTGTTAGGTCGTGGTCCAAAACGTAGAGTTGGACATTCTCGAGCGCCTTGCCGATGGGCGCGCCTTGGACGGGGCCGGTTACGGACCTCTCCGCGCAGATGATCGTGGCTTCCGTTGGTCCATATAAAACATTGATGCCGGCTTGCGGAAACACCTCTCTCATCTGTTCCAGCAGATTCACTCCAACCTTCTCACCGCCGACAAAAACCTGTCGCAGTTTTCCGGCGCGCCTGTTCTTCTCCTTCAGCCAACTCACAACCTGGTGCATTAACGAAGGAACACAATGCAGAAGAGTTGTCTCTTCGAAGCTCTCCGCGAGCAACTGAACATCCAGCACGTCTTTCTGGTCCCAGATGACCACCGTGCCGCCGTTGCATAACGGATTTAGTATTTCAAACAGGGAGATGTCGAAAGAAAACGATGCAAGACAAGGCATGACATCTCCATTTTCGAAGCCGAATCTTTCGCTGCTGGCCGCAAGCAGGTTTGCCAGACTGCGATGTTCCACCATCACGCCCTTCGGATTGCCGGTCGATCCTGACGTGTAGATCACATACGCGGTGTTCGCGTCGTTCGCTAGCGGTTCAGGATTCACGGTCGCCTGTTTCTCGATCTTGGCGTGGTCGTTGTCCAGGTGAATCACAGTCGTGACGCTCTGGCCCGCCTGCGCCAGTTCATCGGTATTAGTGATCAGCACCTGGACGCGCGAGTCAGTCAACATGTGCTCGAGGCGCTGCGGGGGATACTCGGGATCGAGTGGCAGATAAGCTCCGCCTGCTTTGAAACATCCGAGCAGCGAGACTATCGACTCCACCGACCGTGGCAGGCAGACACCGACCAGGCTCTCTAACCCTACACCCGATTCCTTCAGGTGATGGGCCAGTTGATTAGCGCGCCGGTTTAACTCGGCATAGCTGAGCCGTTCGTTTTTGTAGATCAGCGCCGAGCTATTCGGAGTGCGTCCTGCCTGCTGTTCGAATAATTCCTGGACCAGTCTTATCTCACTCATGGTGATTGCTTGCCGTTGTCTCATTGCCTCGACAGAGGGATAACCAGAGAGGAGTTAGTCGCCGACGGCGGCCGCGACAGTGGCTTCGCGCCAACGCAGACCGTCCGCGGAAGGAATGAGTCCACCTTCGAAGAGCGGCTTTTCTTCGCCCCGCCGAGCGCCGACGCTGGCTTGCGTCTGTAACTGCGTGGCTTCTTCAACCAGCACATCGAGGAACGCCGATTTCTCGTCGGAGAAGTAGGGAGCCGTGTCTTCGTCGGTATTCTCCAGTTGGTTCAGCTCCTGCTTGATCTTGTCGATATGCATGGTCTCGACCAGAAGATCTTCA
>DASUOZ010000402.1:0-8653 GCA_036276375.1 Pyrinomonadaceae bacterium
CGGATTGAAGAGGCATCGAAACCAAATCCATCTTCAAACTGGTCTTCGCCGAGTTCGCTGATGGGAAAGGTTAGATGTTGCCAGGAGCCGGGTATATCCGTGAAACGAACAGAGACGAACTTAGCGCCCTGCTCGGTAGCATATTTCAAGACAGTCTTAGGGTTCATGTGATCTCCTGAAGGTTGATAGGGAGTGTTGGGGGTACCCTTCGCCGCGGCGCGATGTTTGTGGCGAAGTATGTGGGAAGCTGCGTCGACTGATCGGAAAACGAGCGTGCGTCATAAAACGACGGCGCGATGTAAAAAACAGCCATTATAAGCGCGGAGAACTTGATGTCAAGGCCTTTGGGAGTTGAATAAAGCCATCCACAGATTACGCAGACTCCTCCCTAAAAAACATCTGCGTAATCTGTGGATGGGTTTTCGCTCGGAGACCCGCGGTCACAAAAGGTCAACATTTTGTAAAAGTTATAGACCGCACCGGCCGTTTTCTGTTACATTGCGCCACTAAAGCGTTCCACCCAAACACAAACTCCGCAACTCGATTCGGGATAATGTGCATCAGTGTTTCTGAAGTGATTCTTATCTTTCAAGTCTTAGTTCCAAAGCAGGAGACCGCGTAATTGACCACGGCAATCGAGCAAACGCTCGAAATTTATGGAATCGAAAACTGGGGTGCTGGGTACTTTGATGTAAACCGGAAGGGAAATCTTATCGTCCGACCCGTCGAAGGCGACCCTCGCTCGGCCGACCTCAAGGAGATTATTGACGACCTCGCCAAGCGCGGAATCACCGCGCCCGTGCTGCTGCGTTTCCCGCAACTCGTTGCGGCCCAGGTACGAAAACTTCAACGGGCGTTCAGTCGCTCGATCCGCGAGTTTGAATACCAGGGCTCGCACATGTGCGTTTACCCGATGAAAGTTAACCAGCAACGCGCGGTCGTCGAGGAGTACCTGCGCGAAGGCTCGCGCTACGACTTCGGCCTCGAAGCGGGTTCGAAGGCGGAACTTTACGCGGCGCTCGCGCTCGAGCAGCCCGGCGGCAGCCTGCTGGTGCTGAACGGTTTCAAGGACGAAGAGTTTATCGAGCTCGCTTTCGCCGGTGCGAAAGTCGGCAAACGAGTTGTGATCGTGATCGAGAAGTTGAACGAGCTCGATCACGTGCTCACCGTTGCCGCACGCGAAGACGGACCACTGCCGATGATCGGCATGCGCGTGAAGCTCTACTCGAAGGGCTCCGGACGCTGGGAAAAATCGGGTGGCGAAGCCGCTAAGTTTGGTTTGACGACGACCGAGTTGCTCGAAGTAATTCGCCGTCTCGAAGAAGCAGACCGCATGGACATGCTCAAGCTGCTTCACTTCCACATTGGTTCGCAGCTCACCGACATCAAGCGCATCAAGAACGCGATGAAGGAAGCGGCGCGCGTCTACGCGAAGGTCTTCCAGATGAAAGCGCCGATTGAGTTTCTCGACGTCGGCGGCGGGATGGCGGTTGACTACGACGGTTCGCGGACCGCGTTCGATTCGTCGGCAAACTACACGGCGCAGGAGTTTGCCAACGACGTTATCTATACGATCAAGCAGGTTTGTGATGATGAAAACGTGCCGCACCCGATGATCATTCAGGAGTCGGGCCGTTTTCTGGCGGCGTATCACGCGATTCTGGTCACCAATGTGCTCGACGAGATCGAAACGGTCGTCGAAGACATCACGCCAATCGAGATTGATGAAGACGATCCGCAGGTCGTGACCGAGCTCGGCGATCTGCGCGAGTCGATCACCGTCAAGAACTATCGCGAGTACTACCACGACGCGCTCGAACATCGTGAAGAACTGTTTACGCTGTTCAATCTGGGACTGATTTCTTTGGAAGATCGCGCTAAGGGCGAAGTGCTCTTCTGGGACGTTTGCGAACGCGCGGACAAGTATGCCCAGCAGGCGAAGTACGTTTCCGAAGAATTCGGCGAACTGCGCCGGCTGCTGTGCGCGAAGTATCTGACAAACTTCTCAGTGTTTCGCTCAGTGCCCGATCACTGGGCGCTGGACCAACTGTTTCCGATCGTGCCGATTCATCACTTGAACAAGCCGCCGACCGAGTACACGACGCTCTGCGACATCACCTGCGACTCTGACGGCATCGTCGACAAGTTTGTCGATCTGCACGACGTGAAACAGGTGCTGGAGTTGCATCCGCTCAATCCGGACGAACCGTATTATCTCGCTTTCATGCTGGTCGGCGCGTACCAGGAAGTAATGGGCAACAACCACAATCTGTTTGGCGCGCCGCACGAGGCGCACATTCACATCGATGAGGAAGGATTTCTCATCAAGAAAGTCATCAAGGGGACGACGGTCGGCGGCGCGGCTGAAAGAGCGCGCTATGAGCGTAGTTTGTTACACGACGGCTTTCGACGTTTGATCAACCGGCGCGTGAAAGACGGCGAGCTCAGTGAAGCCGAAGGCGCCAATCTGGCCCAGTTCTACGAATCTCGTTACGACGCTTACACCTATCTTGCAGTCAACGGAGTCAAGCAGCGTTCGCGAAGAAAAACAGATTATTGAGATGTAATACGTAAAGGAAAACCTTAGCTTCGAGAGGTTGACAACCTGCATGGTCACTCAACGAAAACCAAAAGCATCGAAGTATTTGACCACTCCTACACGTCCCGTCCAGGTGGACCGCGATCGTTCGGTGGCCGGACTCCTCGAAAAAATGGAAGGCACGGGTTTTGGCGGCCGCCAACTCGCCGAGGCCCATCGCATCTGGCTCGACATGCTCGGCGACAACACGACGATCATCGTGTCCGCCTCAGGCGCCCTCATTCCCGCCGGCATGCGAAGGCTGCTGGCCTACGTGATCAAGAATCGTTTCGTTGACGTGCTGGTGCTGTCAGGTTCGATGTTGTTTCACGATCTGCACGAGACGCTCGGGCGTTATCACTTCCAGGCCCATCCGAGCATGACCGACGCGGAACTGGAATCAGCGCAGATCAGCCGCATGTGGGACTTGCTCGCCAGTGACGAAGAGTATCGCGAAGCGAAAGAATGGATTGGCGGTTTCACGAACCAGCTCGATCAAACACGTCCGTATTCACCGCGTGAGTTTCTGCATCTGCTCGGTCGCGAGCTCGCCGAGATCGCTTCGGAAGACGGTCTACTGACTTCGGCCTACAAAGCGCGCGTGCCGATCTTCTGTCCGGCGATCACCGACAGCGGACTGGCGGTCGGAATCGCCGGCGCTCGTTTTGAAAAGAAGAACAACTTCATGTTCGACATCATTCAGGACGTGCTCGACATGATGAACGTGATGTCGCAGGCGCGCGTTTCCGGCATCATCAATCTCGGCGGCGGCACGACGAAGAGCTTCATTCAAACGTCCGCAACGTCTTCATTCCTGCAAAAGGAACATCACCACGGGCACAAATACGCGATTCAGATCTCAACGGACGCGGCGCATCCGGGCGGTCGCTCGAACGCAGTATCGTTTGACGAAGGATTGATCTACGGAAAGCTGGCCCGCGGCGCGCACACGGCCTACGTCCCCTGCGATGCAACCATAGCACTCCCCATACTCATCACTTCACTTTCACAAACCGCGGCGAAGTACATGAAAGGACGCAAACGTCCGAACTTCACCTTCGGTCGCGAGTTAATCGTAGAAGCTCCCTGAGTTGATGGTAGTAACCTGAGTTATTTGTAGTAGCACCCTGATTTAATCGTAGTACTTTCATGAAAAATCCGGTTTTTAGATCCGCCCTAATTCTTCTCCCGCTCGCTCTCGTAACTCTAACCTTTCATTCCACGGCGCAAACCGACGAAGTCGATGTCAAAGCCTTCTATACGAAAACCGAGCAGTCGATCCCAATGCGCGACGGCGTGAAGCTGTTCACCGCGATCTACACGCCGAAGGACCAGTCGCAAAAGTATCCCATCATGCTGTATCGGACGCCTTACAGCGTCGCGCCTTACGGTCCAAACGCTTACCGCGCTTCCCTTGGTCCATCAAGTTTCTTTCAGAACGAAAAATTTATCTTTGTCTATCAGGACGTGCGCGGCAGGTTGATGTCGGAAGGCGAATTTGTGGACGTGCGACCGCACGAGACGAAGAAGACCAGTCCCAAAGATATCGACGAGAGCACCGACACCTACGATACGATCGACTGGCTGTTGAAGAACGTGCCCAACAACAACGGCCGTGTCGGGATGTGGGGCATCTCTTATCCGGGCTTCTACGCCTCGATGGGCGTGATCGATGCGCACCCGGCGTTGAAAGCCGCGTCGCCGCAGGCGCCGATCGCCGACTGGTTCATCGGCGACGACTTCCATCACAACGGCACGCTGTTTCTGGCGCACACATTCAATTTCTTTTCCTCGTTTGGTCTGCCGCGTCCTGCGCCAACCACGGAGGGCCCGCGACGCAGATTCACTCACGGAACGCCGGACGGTTATCGCTTCTTTCTCGATCTCGGTCCGCTCCCGAATGCGAACGCCAAATATCTGAAAGGTGAGATCGCGTTCTGGAACGATCTGATGAACCATCCGAACTACGACGACTTCTGGCAGGCGCGCGACATCCGCCCGCACTTGCGCAACATCAAGCCCGCGGTGATGACTGTCGGCGGCTGGTTTGACGCTGAAGATCTCTTTGGCGCACTCAACACTTACAAGACGATTGAGGAAACGAACCCGGGCACGCGCAACATGCTCGTCATGGGTCCATGGTTTCACGGCGGCTGGGCGCGCAGCGATGGCGACGAGCTTGGCAGCGTGTCGTTTGGCCAGAAAACTTCGCTCAGCTATCGTCAATCTGTTGAACTTCCCTTTTTCAACTGTTTGCTGAAAGACAAGTGTGATCGCCAACTCGCGGAAGCGATCGTGTTTGAGACTGGCTCGAACCGCTGGCGGGAGTACGACAGTTGGCCGCCGAAGAACGTCGAGGCGCGGGAGCTCTTTTTCAACACGAACGGCGGTCTGACTTTCACCTCGCCGGGTGGCGCGAACGCCTACGACGAGTACGTCAGCGATCCGGCGCGTCCGGTGCCATACATCAACGACATCGCGATCGGCATGACACGTGAGTACATGGTTGACGATCAACGCTTCGCGGCGACGCGTCCGGACGTTCTCGTTTATCAAACCGAGGTGCTGGATCGCGACGTGACGCTCGCGGGACCAATCAAGGCCACGTTATTTGTCTCGACTTCCGGAACGGATTCGGATTTCGTGGTGAAGCTAATCGACGTTTTTCCGAATAGCGCGCCGGAGACGATGGGCGGGTACCAGATGCTCGTGCGCGGCGAACCGATGCGGGCGCGTTTCCGGAATAGTTTTTCCAAACCGGAAGCGATGGCGCCGGGAAAAGTCACGAAGATCGAATTCACGTTGCCGGACGTGAATCACTCGTTTCAGCGTGGCCACCGGATCATGGTCCAGATCCAGAGTTCGTGGTTTCCGCTCGTGGATCGGAATCCGCAGAAGTTTGTGGATATTTATCGCGCGACCGAGGCCGACTTTCAGAAAGCCACTCAGCGCGTCTATCGCGCGGGCAGCAACGCCTCACGGCTAACTATCAACGTTTTAAAGTAGGCCACAGATAACCACCGACTACACTGACTGAAGTTCAGTTCTGTCCGTTTTCTCCGTGTTAGTCTGTGGCACATATCGCCCGCGCATTTCGTTACGCTGCGCGTACATGGCTTTGTCCGCCGCTTCGATCGCTGATCCAAGATCGGTTAGCGAGTTGAATCCCGCTACGCCGTAAGAAACCGTCACCGTCACCGGCACGCTCGGCCAACGCGAGCAATGATCTTCCAGAATGCGGTTCAGTTTCTCCAGGCGTCGCAAAGCCTCAGACTGCGGCAGATTGAACATCAACACCAGGAACTCATCGCCGCCCCAACGAAACAGCATGTCGTCGGCGCGGACGAGCGAACGCATCGCGCGCGCCACCGCGCGGATCGCTTTGTCGCCGGCTGTGTGCCCAAACGTGTCGTTGATTGGTTTGAGGTTGTCGATGTCGATCACCGCGACGCTGCCTGACGTCTTCGACTCCTGACCATTCTCGGGCCGGCGCAACAACGAGTGAAACGCGTGCCGGTTCAGGGCTTCCGTCAAGGGATCCATCTGGACCAGCAACTCGAGTTGATCGCGCGCTTCGGTCAGCTTTCGATTGGCGTGTTCGACTTCGCGGCGCACGCTTTCCATCAAAACCATCACCGTGCCGAACCCGAGCAGTATCTCGAACAGCAGTTCGAAGACTGACGCGAATTGCAAATAACTCGCGGGTACTGTGATTCCCCACAATCCCTTGCGCGCGCCAAATACGGGAACGTAGTGCAGAAACCCGACCGTCAAAAGCAGCAATGCGGTGGACATCACGCGAATGCCGGCGGTGGGCTCGTCTGACTTGAAACCTTTCCGGAGCGTGATGAATGCGGTGCTGAACAAACCTGCCATGACAACGGCGTGAATCATGAACAGGTCGTTGAAGTCGCGCGAGAGGTACGGCAGCACCAGCGCGACTGCGAGCGTGGGAATCAGTGCGTACGCGTGTCGCTTCCGGAGTTTTTCGCCGGTAACCTGATTGCGGCAGCCGGCGATGAACAGTAAACCGAAAAGGTATTCGCCAAAGAAATGAAAGGAGTAGAAGAGTTTCTGCGTTGGCTGAAGTTGAAAGGCGACCAGCAGACTGAGCAGTGCGACGGACAGGCTGGCCCAGGAAGCGGCCCAGTACCTGAGAGACGCGCTCCTAATTGTCGAGCGCAGGAAAAGGGACAGTAGGGTAAGTAGGAGGATGCCTATGCACTGAATGGCCAAACCGACATTCGAATCCATGAACGGGACCTCGTTTCAGGGAAGAACGAGCTGGGACAAACGGAAAGCTGCTGGGCTGGAAGGTCGAGAACTTAAGGACGGGTAAGGAGACCTGCCGTCGATGATTCTAGCCGAGCCTCCGTGCTGAGGCCAAGAGTTTTCTTAGCAGAGCCATCGGCAGATTACGCCCACTATCTGTGTAATCTGTGGATAGTCTTCAAGTTAGCCATTGAAGGACCTCTTCTTCGCCGCTCGTGCGGGTGCCGCCGACGACGTGAATGAAGTATTCCTCGAGCGAGACGGGTCCTTGTCCGTCGCCCTCGACGCGGATGCCTTTGCGGAGTTCGTTGAGCGAGCCGGAAGCGAGCAGTTTGCCCTGGGCGATGATGGCGATGTGGGAGCAAAGGCGTTCGACGATTTCGAGCACGTGCGAAGTCAGGAACACAGTCAGACCGCGCGTCGTGAGACGAGAGAGGAGATCTTTGAGCGTGCGCGAGGCGATCGCGTCGATGCCTTCGAACGGCTCGTCGAGGAAGAGTATTTCGGGACGATGAATGAGGGCGCACGCGAGCGAGAGTTTCTTCTTCATGCCGTGCGAGTATTCGATGATGAGTTTCTTCGGGTCGTCCTGTAGCTCCATCAACTCGAGCAGCTCTTTTGAGCGTTGCGAGATTTCTTCGCGGCGCAGACCATACATGCGTCCGGTGAAGGCCAGCATTTCGGCGCCGGTGAGCCGTTCGAAGAGGTTGAGGTCTTCGGGCACGACGCCGATTCTGCGTTTTACCTCCATTGGGTGTTCGGCGATGTCGTAGTCAAGGACGCGCAGCCTGCCGCTGGTGGGTGCGAGCAGGCCGGTAAGCATTTTGATGGTGGTCGATTTACCGGCGCCGTTTGGTCCCAAAAAGCCGAAGAAGCTGCCGCGACTCACTGTAAGATCGATATGATCGACGGCGACGAACTCGCCGAACTGTTTGACGAGCGCGAACGTCTCGACTGCGGGCGCAGCGGGGACTGAAACGGGTGCAACAGGAACCGTCGACATACCGCTTCTTGTACGTGGTTTGGGTGTGGAGTTCAAGTGTCGCGTAAGATACGGCACTGGGTATTGTCCAAATGAGAACACCTGAACCGCGAGAAGTTGAAACATGGCTTGCAAAGCATAACGGCTTTTCAGAGTGCATAATTGAGCGACTCGTTCTCAGTGATTACGGAACAACATTCGAAGTCGTTATCAATTACATCTGGGAGGCGAACGGCAGTCTTAGATCCGACTTGGATGAATCTCGCCGGATCACGCTTCGGTTCTTGCTGGTCCAGGCGTTGCGCATCAATAATGCGCTGACACGTCAGATGCTCGCTGCGCCGGAGAGCATTAATTGGGGACTTAACGAAGTGGCTCTTGTGACGCTTGTGAAGGAGCCCGATCAGATGTGTTCTGACCCGTCATTCATACATGTAGCATTTCTGTGGGAAGGCGCTCGCAGGATAGATGTCGTTTTTGCTGAACTGGACGTTGCCTAGGTTCTATCGCGAGGAGTAGCGGCGATGTTGGACTGGAGCACAGCGGAACACAGCCGGCCAACCTACATGTATCCGTTCCTTACATTTAAAAATTTGTATTGACATGGACCACGGTCGGGCGTAGACTGCCGCGCACTCCCCGATTCTCACTAACCATTAACCAAGAGCTCCCCCAACTCGAAACCGGACACAAGGAGCAAATATGTTGCGAATGTCGAAGAGCCTCGCACTGGGTGGCGTGTGTCTTGTGGTCATCGCCGGCGTTACGAGTGCGGTGGTCTTGAGATCTCGTACCGCAAGCGACTCGTCGTCACACATTTC
>DASUOZ010000403.1:0-5321 GCA_036276375.1 Pyrinomonadaceae bacterium
TCTGGTTAGGAGTTACGTAGCGGGAGCGATCGGCGAACTCGGCAGCAGGAAAGATATCGCAAGGCTTGAAGACCGGCTCCGACAAGAAAACTCAGACACTTCAAGAGTCGGCTATTATCAAGCACTTTATAAACTCGGAAAGCGTAATGCCCTGGATCAACTGCTGCGGCTGCTTTCACACAGTAAGGACTACAGGGTGCGTTGTGCTGTCGCTAACATTCTTTGTGATGTTGTCGACGATAAAATCAGCGCACTAACTATCTACACCGCTCTCAGTGAAGCACTCAAACGAGAGTCAACCACAGCCGCCCGAAGTTCGATTCGCTCCAGTATGCGAGACATCAAACAAGGATTTCTAAAGACGCCCTCGGCTGTGGCCCGGTGAAGGGAATAGGCACCGGTGTTGCTCATACAATTCCGGAATGGCGAAGGAACGTATCGTCGAAACAAAAAGCGCGAGCCTCGCGTGAGACTCGCGCCAATAAGCGTTCGCTTTTAGTCAACTTAACTTGGATTGCGTTCCAGCGACGGCTCATAACTGGAGCCTGCTCCGGAACGCGTCCGATCTGATTCGGATCTTATGCCTGAGTAGTAGCCGGCTGATGGTTGTCGTTCTTCACGGGTGTCTGCGTTCGGCAAATACCCGCCAATGAAATTACGAAGCGACGTTATCAACGCCGGTATGACCACCGTTTTCGCCGTGTTCGTAATCTCCTGAACCAGGGCTTCACCGACGTTGCCGGCTTCGTGTTTCACCTTGTGATACGCGGGCGTCGAAGTCAGCTTTTCAAAAAAGCCCGGTCCGTCTTCGTGTTTTCCATTGCCGTAGCCGGCTGCTTCCGTTGTTGAAGCGGCGAAGCCGGCCGAGGGATGGCTGGACGCAGCATGCGCGCCCAGAATCGGCTGCGCGGCGTAGCTTCGCGACGTTTCTTCATAGCGCTCGTAGTCTGATGAGCTACTCTCGCCCTTGACCATCGCCGCGAGTCCGTAACCGACGAGAAAACCAACGCCCATTGCTCCAGCGCTCCAGGCCACGGGGCGTTTCTTAAACTGCTCTCGCCAATCAAGCGTCTCTTTCACTGCTTGTACCTGATTTGCCACTGACTCTCTGATCTCCCCTACCGTGTGTGAAATCGAATCCCGAGCCTCGTCGAGACGGCGCTGAAGTTCCTCTTTGGAGGGCTCCTCGGCCGTCTGATCCTGTGCTCGAGCCAATCCTAAAGTTCGCTCTTCAGCCATTGTTTATCCTTTCTCAACTCCTGAACTGTCCTTGGAGGCACCAGTTGCTGCTTCGCCAAACGGTTTTTCATCACCAGCATGAGAATGCCGCCGACAAGCAGGTAGAACGCCCCCGTCACGATGAAACCAAGCGCGTAACTCGCAGGCTGGCTAAAACCCGCGCCGGCAAACAACGTCGACACTCCAAAGGCAATCGCCACGTTGAGCAGAGCGAAGCCAATCGTCGCAATAATGGCGCCCACCCCGATCATCGCCGCGCCACGCGCGTAGGCTTCAGCTTCTTCCTTGACTTCCACTTTGAACAACGCGAGCTGCGAGTTGATCAACTGCATCACGTCGTCGCCGAGCCGGCTCAGCAGAGTTGGAAGGCCTTCGTTGTTACCGTTTTGAAGTGCTCTATCGGTTTCGCTACGCGTTAGTGCTGCATTGTCAGCGTCCGCCAAAGTAGGTCTTGTTGCCGACATTTCGCTTTCCCCCTGTCCGTGAATTCAAGTTAACTGCCGCCGGTTTAGCGCCTGCCGCGCAGAATCATTCCGAGCAACAGTCCGACGCCGGCTGAGATCAGGAGCGCTTGTCCCGGTTTCCGACGCGCATATTCTTTTGCGTTTTCCGCGAGCTCGCCGAGATCCGCGTTTTGCAAGTCTTTAATCTTGTCGCCGACGACCGATACTTTGTCACTCACATAATCCTTCGCGTGAGTGGCGACTTCCGATAACCGTTGTCCGTAATCCTGAGCTGTTTGTGAAAGGGCAGTCGCGGTGCCGGTGCCGCCGCCGGTTGATTGTGTGCCGCCATAGGTGCCCTGGCCGGTTGTTCCCTGGCCGGTTGACCCCTGGCCGGGGGTTCCGTGGGTACCGGTGGTGCCCGGTGTACCGGTTGCGCCGAGGCCGGTGTTGCCCGTCGTACCTTCGTTGCCGCTGCGATTCTGTGACATGTCTAAAAATCTCCTTACGCTGGATTCAAATTGGGTAGCTGTTGATTTCAGCAAGCATTGTGCCGATGTAACAGTAGATATTTTCGGCCAATAAGCGTGCGAGGTTGTTGCAAATGTGTACGAAGAGTTTCCGCGAGATCGAGATCAATACAACTCGCTTTCGCCGCGGGCAACTATGTCTTGACTTCGTTCGTCTAGGGATGGTAAGTAAGCACTTACTTCGCATGTCGCCGAGAAAAATTAAGAGGTAAAGAGTGGTTAAACAAATCAGCACCCCCACCGAGACTTCGTTTGCCCCAAATAGCGCCCGTATGGCCGGCGAAGAACGGCGCGAACAGATCCTGCGCATCGCCGTCAGCCTCTTCTCGAATCATGGCTTTCGCGGCACCACCACCAAAGAGATCGCCCAGGCAGCGGGCGTCTCCGAAGCGATGGTGTTTCGCCACTTCGCCACCAAGGAAGAGCTCTACGCCGCCATCCTCGATCACAAGGCGTGCACGGGCAGCGGCTCGTTCGAGCCCCAGGAGATGGCGGCCGAAGCGATCAAACGCAAGGACGATCGCGGCGTCTTCGAATCACTAGCACTCGGCGCCCTCAACCATCACGACGAAGATCCCGAATTTCAACGTCTGCTGCTTTATTCAGCGCTCGAGAAACACAAACTCGCGCAGATGTTCTTCGAGGGGTTCGTCCGCAAGGTTTACGACTTTCTTGGCGGCTATATCCGCGAGCGACAACGTGAAGGTGTGCTGCTCGAAATGGATCCGGCGATCGTTGTGCGTGGTTTCATAGGCATGGTGATGCACCACTCGCTCAACAACAATCTCTGGGACCCGAAACATCGCCTGCTAAACATCTCGAACGAAGCGGCGGCCAAGCACTTCACCAACATTCTTCTAAACGGAATCGCTACGCCTGCTCCCCGCGGCAAACGATTTCGGCACGACGCACGGCAGGACAGTGCAAAAAATGCTTAATACGATGCTATCCAAGCGAAACTTAAATCTGGCAGCCCTGATTCTGGTCTTAATCATCGCCGGCGTTTTTGTATCGTCGTGCGGTGGTCCTCGAGCCAACTCGCGCAACGAGGAAACAACGGCAGCGGCCAACACACCGCCCGCCGTGGAAGTGACCACCGCCGCGGCGATCAAACGCGACCTGCCACGCTTCTTTGAAGCGACCGGCAGTCTCGCGGGCGATCAGCAGACCGACGTCGCCCCGCAAACGGCCGGCAAAGTCGTCGCTGTCGGCGTGGACATCGGTAGCCCGGTCCGGCGTGGACAGATGCTCGTGAAACTCGACGACGCCGAATTGGGCCTCAAGGTGGAACAAGCAGCCACGCAGGTTGAACAGGCCAGGGCCGCCGTGCGTCAGGCCGAAGAAAAGATCGGTCTGAAACCCAACCAGACATTCGATCCGAATCGCGTAGCGGAAGTCGCGGCGGCGAAGGTGACGTTGGATCTGGCGGACAAGGAACTGCGCCGAGCGGAGAAGTTGATCGAATCCGGCGACGTGTCGCGGTCCTTTTATGATCAGCAACGCGCGCGGCGCGATCAGTTGAAAGAGCAGTATGACGTGGCGCTGGCACAGGCGCGGCAGAACTACGCCGCAGTTGAAGTTGCGCGTACCAACGTCGCCAACGCGCAATCGCAGCTCGCGCTCGCCCGCAAGAACCTGTCATACGCATTGATTGTTTCACCGATCGACGGCTTCGTTGCTGAACGAACTGCGGATCTCGGCGAGTATGTCTCGCCGCAGCAGAAGGTGGCGACGGTCGTGCGCACGAATCCGTTGCGCATTCGCATCGACATTCCGGAACAGGCGATTCCCGAAGTGAAAGTCGGCCAGTCAGTGTCGGTCACGACGAGTGCATGGCCCGATAAGAACTTCGCGGGCCGCGTCGCGCGCATCGCGCCGAACGTTTCCGCGGAGTCGCGCACGTTGACTGTCGAAGCTGAGATCGACAACAGCGGCGGTGCGCTGAAACCGGGTCAGTTTGCGACCGTGAGGATCCTCCAGGAACGTGCGGCGCCCGCAGTGCTGGTGCCGGCGAGAGCGATTGTTACGGAAGCGGGCGTGAGTCGACTGTTTGTCATCAAGGACGGTCATGCCGAACAGCGCGTCGTTCAGCTCGGTCAAACAGAAGGTGATTTGGTTGAGATCAAGAATGGAGTTGCCGCGGACGAACAGGTCGCGACGAGCGGCGTGGAGCGTTTGAGCGACGGCGTTGCCGTGAAGCAGTAGGGCCATCCACAGATTACGCAGATAGAAAAAAGTTATGCAAAAACTAGCTGAGATATGCGTTCGTCGCCCCGTCTTCGCGACGATGTTAATTCTGAGCCTGACGGTCGTCGGCTTGTTCTCTTACAAGTCGCTCGGCGTCGATCTGTTTCCGAAGATCGACTTGCCGACGATCACTGTGACCGTGGTGAACCCCGGTGCGTCGCCGCAGGAGATCGAAACTGAGATCACTGACAAGGTCGAAGGCGCCGTCAACACGATCGCGGGTATCGACGAGCTGCGCTCGACATCCGTGGAAGGTGTTTCGCAGGTCTTCATCACGTTTCTGCTCGAAAAGAATCCGGACATCGCGGCCCAGGAAGTCAGAAACAAGATCGATCTGATCGTCAACGATCTTCCGCTGACGGCGGAACAGCCGATCGTACAGAAGCTCGACACCGACGCGGCGCCGGTCGTGCGCATCGCCGTGTCTGCGCCGCGTTCGGTGCGTGAGGTCACGGACGTCGCCGACAATCAAATTAAGCAACAGATTGAATCGATCAACGGCGTTGGCGACGTGCAGATCGTCGGTGGCCGTTTGCGCGAGATCCAGATCTGGGTCGATCCGGACAAGATGCGCGCCTTCAACGTGACGGTGGTGCAAGTTGCCGACGCGGTGCGGGCGCAGAACATGGAAGTTCCCGGCGGCCGCGTTGAAGAAGGCGCGCGCGAACTGACGGTCCGCACCATGGGCCGCATCGTCAACCCGGCTGACTTCAACGACCTCGTAGTCGGTAATCGCGGCACTTATTCGGTCAAACTCAGCGACATCGGCTACGCCGAAGACGGGGCGGAAGAGCCGCGCACGGAAGCACGTTTGAATGGTCAACCGGCCGTGACGTTGATCGTGTCGAAACAGTCAGGACAG
>DASUOZ010000404.1:0-2389 GCA_036276375.1 Pyrinomonadaceae bacterium
CCGGGCTTTCCGCGGCCGACGCTGCGGCTAACGCAGGTCTCGAGTACCTCGTGATCGAGAAAGGGACGATCGCGAACACTATCCGGCAGTATCCCGTCGGCCGCACACTGTTTTCGACGCCGAACGAGCTCGAGATGCGCGAAGGATCTTTGCAGCCGTTACGCGAAAAGCCGACGCGTGAGGAGTTGCTGTCACATTACATCCACTTCGTGCTGGACAATGATCTGAAGATCAATACGGGCGAACGTGTGGTTGATGTGAGCGGCGGTATCGAGCAGGGTTTCTTCGTCACCACTGACCAGGCCGAGTACCACACAGCGCGCGTACTGTTTGCTATCGGGGCGATGGATATTCCGCGCCGGTTGAACGTGCCGGGGGAAGATCTGCCGAAGGTCCATCATCTTTTCGTCGAACCATACGCTTTCATTCGCAAAGACGCGCTCGTTGTAGGTGGTGGCAACAGCGCCGCCGAGGCTGCGCTGTTTCTTTCAGAAGAAGGCGCGCGGACCACGATGGCGATCTGGCGCGAGGATTGGGAGAACCGCGATCCGAAAGCGGGCGCGATGAAACATTGGGTCCGCACGCCGCTCGAAGCGGAAGTTACCGCCGGGCGTCTCAAGGTCGTGCTTTACAAACACGTTGACGAGATTCACGAAGACGACGTCGTGTTGACCACTGACGACGGTGACACGTTGACATTGCCGAACGACGTCGTGTTTGTGTTGGTTGGTAGCGAAGCCGATCTAACGATGCTTCAGAGCCTGGGCGTCGAGACAGAGCCGGGGAAAATGACTGACGTTCCGGTTTACGATCCGGAAACGTTTGAAACCAACGTGCGCGGAGTTTACGTGGTCGGACACTTCACGCACGCGCGTCACATCAAAGCTGCGATCGATGTACCGCGACGGATCGTTCCACTCATCGCGAAAGATCTAACAAAAGCCAAGCCACAAAAAGGCACAAGAAGCACAAAAGTATAATAGCCAAGCCTTGTGCCTTTTGTGCCTCTTTGTGGCCTCAGTCGGTCGAAAGACGGTCGCGCCGCGCAACGCCCGTTTTGTAAGCCGCCGCTTCAACTTCATTCGCCACTGCCTCCGCGACGCGTTTGTCGAAAACAGACGGAACGATGTATTCGGGATGCAGCTCCGCGTCGGTGATGATGCCGGCGATGGCGTTGGCGGCAGCGAGTTTCATCTCTTCGTTGATGCGCACGGCGCGGCACGCGAGCGCACCACGAAAAATTCCCGGAAAGCAGAGTACGTTGTTGATCTGGTTTGGATAGTCGGACCGGCCCGTCGCCATCACTGCGACGTACGGCGCGGCGTCTTCGGGCATGATCTCGGGCGTCGGGTTGGCCATCGCGAACACGATCGGCTTGTCCGCCATGTTCTGTACATCGTGTTCGTCAATCACGCCGGGCACGGACAGACCGAGAAAAACGTCCGCGCCCTTGACGACGTCGTGAACTGTTCCCTGTTCGTCGTTTGGGTTAGTGTTCTGCGCGTACCAGTCTTTCACCCAGTTCATGTTTTCCTGGCGACCGCGATACAGCGCGCCCGTCTGGTCGCAGCCGACGATGTTTTTCACTCCCGCCGCCATAATGATCTTCGAACAGGCAACACCCGCGGCGCCGACGCCGTTCACGACCACTTTGATCTGGTCCATCTGCTTGCCGACGATCTTCAGCGCGTTGATCAACGCCGCCAGAACAACGACCGCCGTGCCGTGCTGATCGTCGTGAAAGACCGGAATATCGAGCTCTTCCTTGAGCCGTTCTTCGATCTGAAAACAGCGCGGCGCGGAAATGTCTTCGAGGTTGATCCCGCCAAACGCGGTCGAGATCGCTTTGACGGTGCGCACGATCTCGTCCGGGTCTTTCGTGTTCAGACAAATGGGAAACGCGTCGACGCCGGCGAATTCCTTAAACAACATCGCCTTGCCTTCCATCACCGGCATCGCCGCGGCCGGTCCGATGTCGCCGAGACCGAGAACCGCGGTGCCGTCGGTCACGACCGCGACGGTGTTTTTCTTGATCGTGTACTCGAAGGCTTTGCTGCGGTCGTGGTGGATGTCCATGCAGACGCGGGCGACGCCGGGCGTGTAGGCCATCGAGAGGTCGTCGCGTGTCTTCAGCGGGTACTTGTTGTGCTGCTCGATCTTGCCGCCGCGGTGCATCGCCATCGTCCGGTCGACGTAGTCGAGGACGCGAGCGCCCCTGGTCGAGCCGATCGCACGCAGGATCTGCTCCCAGTGGGCCTGGTCGCGGGCGTCGATCGTGAACTCGCGGACCCGCTTGCCCTCGCCACCCGCTCCCGGGACGAGGTCCACGCTCGAGAGCGCGCCACCGGACTCCGCGATCGCCGCCGTCAGCTTGCCCAGCGGCTCGCGG
>DASUOZ010000405.1:0-5073 GCA_036276375.1 Pyrinomonadaceae bacterium
GATTAAACGTGCGGCCGTAACCAATCGTCGCCACGTTCAACTTGACCTTAACGTCTCGCAACGGCAGCGAGGAATCAAGCAGCACATCGCCGCTTTGATGGCCGTACCCAAGAAAAAGAAACTGAGTGCCCACCGGAGCGGGCGAATAAGCGCGCGGCTCCATCTCCTGACCCTTCGCAACAGGCACAAACACTGCACCCAGGACCAGCAGCAGTGATTGAAGAATCAGACGGTTCGCGAGAGACATTCAGGCCGCACCAATATCCCAGCGGTGACGACTGTTCTACTGTCAGTTTTGCTAGTTAGGGATTCGAAGCAGAAATTTATTGACAGTCGCCAGATGCGATGCGATATAGACACTCGACGTGTATGCGACGCGAATAACCGAGGAGATTCCCACCAATGTTCGACCAGTTTCTACAAGACCTGCGTTACGGCAAGCGACTCCTGGCGAAGAACCCCGGCGTCACGCTAATAGCGATCATCACGCTTGCCCTGGGCATCGGCGCAAACACCGCCATCTTTAGCGTCGTCAGTGCTTTTCTTCTGCGTCCACTGCCTTATGGCGACCCGGACCGCCTGGTCATGGTGGATTCACAACAACGCGGTCAATCGATCGGCGTGTCATTCGCCGACTACGAAGACTGGCGCCGCCAAAGCAATTCCTTCGAAGACCTGGCGTTTTTCAATTTGCGTTGGAACGCAAATCTCGACTTCGGCAACGAAACAGAAACACTCAAGTTGACTTTCGGCACCGCAAACCTCTTTTCAACTCTGCAAGTGAATCCGTTGCTGGGCGCTGGTCCAACGGCGGAAGGCTCCGACACGGTCCTCCTGAGCCACGGTTTGTGGCAACGAAGATTCGGGAGCGATCCTTCAATCATAGGCCGTCAGCTTCGCGTTGACGGGAGCAGCTTGACCGTAATCGGAGTGATGCCACCCGACTTTCGTTTTCCTTTCCAGAGCGACTTGTGGTGGTTGAGTGATCGTTACTTCAATCGTCAGACTCGCGATTGGCGCATCGATCAAACGATAGGGCGTCTGAAACCGGGCGTCTCGCCGGAACAGGCACAGGCAGAAATGAAAGAGATCGCTGCTCGCCTGGCCCAAACCTATCCCGAGACGAATGCCGAAGTCACTGCCACTGTCGTTCCGTTACGAGATTTCTGGTTTGGCAAACTACGCCGCTCATTCTGGCTGCTGTTGGGCGCGTGCGCCTTCGTGCTGCTGATCGCCTGCGCAAACGTCGCGAACCTTCTAATCACGCAAGCGACTGTACGCGAACGTGAGTTAGCACTGCGCGCGGCGCTGGGAGCCAGTCGAGGCCGTTTAATTCGACAATCGCTTTCGGAAGCGTTGCTGCTGGTGTCGATCGCCTGCGCCGCGGGCATCGTATTCGGTGCATGGAGTCTGCGCATGTTGGTTGCGCTACTCCCGGCAGAGCTCCTTCCCTTCTTTGTGAAGATCCAACTCGACGGCCGAGCACTTACATTCACCCTGGTAATCTCAGCTCTAACCGCGCTTTCTGTTGGTTTGATTCCGGCGTTACGAACGGCGTCACTGAACCTGGACCAATCGCTGAAGCAAGGCGGTAAATCCGGTACCGCCGCCGGTTTGCAACGGGTTCGTGGTTTGTTAGTCGTAACCGAAATCGCGCTGGCGGTCGTGTTGCTCGCCGGCGCAGGACTCATGCTGCGAAGTGTTGTGCGTCTCCAGCAGACGTCACCCGGTTTCACCGCCGACGGTGTCCTCCATCTGGAAATCAATCCAACTTATCGCAGGCAGGAGGATTACCGCGTCGAGTTTATGTCGCGACACTACCAACAGCTCCTGCAAAAGATCGCAACCGTGCCGGGCGTAATTGTGGTCGCAGCTAACAACGATTTGCCTTTTGTCGGTCAGAAGCCCTGGTACCGAGGCGAGTTTTCAGTCGCGGGCCAATCGCCCGACGAACAGAAACAGAATCCCCTGGTTAACTATCAAGCCGTCTCACCCGACTATTTTCAGGTTATGCAGATCCCGCTACTGCGCGGCCGTGTTTTCACTGAGCGCGACAACGTGAGACCCGATCGTCACCGCGATGTCGCGATCATCAGCCGGGGTTTGGCCGAGCGAATGTGGCCCAACGCCGATCCGTTAGGAAAACGAGTCAACTGCGACGACGACGGCCCCAGCTGTGCAGAAATCGTCGGCGTTGTCGGCGACGTCAAGCACAACAGTTTGGTCGACGAAGTTGGTCACGACTTCTACTATCCCGCTTTTCAGACTTACAGCAAACAAACTCACTTCGTCGCCCGCACGCAAGGTGATCCGATGTCGCTCGCGCCGGAAATCCAGCGAGCAATCTGGCAGGTTGCTCCCGACACCGGCGTCTTCAACGTGATGCCTGTTGCCCGGTTGTCGACAAACACGATCTGGCAATCACGTGTGTGGGGACTGCTGTTCGCCATCTTTTCAGCAGTCGCGCTGGTGCTGGCAGCGGCAGGCGTCTACGGAGTGATGGCTTATTTCGTCACGCAGCGGACCCGCGAGATTGGTGTGCGAATCGCACTCGGCGCGCAATGGAGTGATGTGATCAAGCTAATCTTAAGAAACGGAATGTTCCTCGTCGCACTCGGTCTGACAATCGGGCTTGCAGGCGCATTGGCACTGACACGCCTGATGACCACGCTGTTGTTCGAAGTCTCTCCGGCAGATCCGGTTACATTTGCGACAGTGGCGCTTTGCGTAGTCGCTGCAGCGTTGGTGGCGTGCTACATCCCGGCCCGGCGCGCCACCAAAGTCGATCCGCTGGTCGCGCTGCGTTACGAATAAACTAGCAATAGCCACCACCAGTGACTGTGGAAACTCACGTTGGACCTACCGCCTGATCGTGCAAGTCTGGCGGGCGTCAGCGTTCATACGTTTAGTTTCAACATTTTCACTGGAGGTCCATCATGAAATCTCCCGCGATCACGTTATTCGTGCTGTCTTTGTTAATTCTCAGCTTCGTAGGGTGCGGCAGCGCCGGCTCCGACAGTTCCGCTAACTTAGTTACCACTGAACGCACCACAAACGCCCCGATGGCGGACCGAGCCGCCACGGAGCAGGTAGCGAAAACAATAGCGCAGGAATCGTCCTCAGGATCCGTAGCATTCAAGAAAGTCTCGTTAAACGAGAGCGAAAAAGCGGAAGAGACTTCCGTCGCCGCCATCGAACGCAAGATCATTCGCAACGCCGACCTGACGATGGAAGTCGTATCCACCACCGACGCGCAGCACCGCATCGTCTCGATTGCTGAATCACACGGCGGCTTCGTAGTCACTTCCGAAGCGAAGCAACGCGAGAGCACTGAGCCCGCAAAACGCGCGCTCGATATCAAACTGGTCGTTCGCATTCCCGAAAACCGATTCGGCTCGGCGCTCGATCAGATTCGCGGTTTGACAAGCAATCTCACCGAAGAAAAAGTCAGCGGTCAGGACGTCACCGAAGAATTCATCGATCTCGAAGCGCGCATCCGCACGCAAAAAGCGCTCGAACAGCAGTTTCTGCAAATCATGCGGCAGACGGGTAAGATCGTTGACGCGTTGGAAGTGCAACGACAAATCGCGGAAGTCCGCAGTGATATCGAACGACTCGAAGGCCGCAAGCGTTTTCTCGAGAACCGCTCGAGCCTCTCGACAATCACCGTGAACATCGTCGCGCCGAAGCCGATGGTGGTCGTACCGACAACCGGATTTCGCAGCAGTGTTCGCGAGGCGGTGTCGGAGAGCGTCGACGTGGGCTCGGAGATCGTGCTCTTCTTCGTGCGTTTCGCGATCGTGATGATCCCGATCGGTTTGTTTGTGCTTTTGCCCGCCGGGCTGATAGTTCGTTATTTTATCCGTCGAGCCAGGCGCATGCGTTTGGCGGAAGCCTTATCAGCACCAACAACGGGATGACGCTCAGTGACACTTAACAAGCCCCGAACGAAAACGACCGTAATCGCCATTCTTTGTCTGCTGTTTGCCGCCTGCGCGAAGCCCGCGGGGCAGGCGAACGACGCGTCGCCAGGCGGCGAGCCGCCGCAGATCGCCTCGACCGACGTTGTGGAAGCGAAACCGGAAGAACTGACGCTGGCGAAAGGAGAATCGGCATACGCAATCGTGCGCTTGCAAATTCGGAATGGTTATCACGTTAACGCAAATCCGCCCACGTATAAGTATCTCAAAGCTACGGAGCTCGAACTGGCGCCGGCGAACGGAATCTCGGTTGACTTCGTTTCCTATCCCGACCCGCTGACGAAGAAGTTTGAGTTTGCGGAAGAGCCGTTGAAGGTTTACGAAGGCGAAACGATTTTGAAGGCGATGCTCCAGGCAACTCCGGCGGCGCAAACAGGCAGACACAACCTTTCCGGGAAACTGCGCGTCCAGGCATGTGACGACACGGTCTGTTATGCTCCGGGAGTGATGGATGTGAGCGTGCCGGTGACGGTTAAATAAAGGGCCTAAGTGAAGACCGTTTGGGTTGTTGTGTCGGCGTTGGGTGGTGCGACTGCGGTGTATTTCGTGGTCCGCGAGGATTATGAAAACATGTTCATCGCCGCGACTGTCGGAGCGGTCGCGTGGTTCCTGAGTTATCGAGTGCGTTTACGTGAGAAGTTGGACGAACAGGACAGGGCTGAAGAAACAGATGAAGAAGTTTAATTTGGTAATTGCGTTGCTGCTCATTTTTGTTGGGGCGGCGAAGGCGTCGGATGTCACGGATGTGCGCAGTACGGTGCAGAACGTGTTTCAGCAACTGAAGTCGCGCAACTACGCGGACCTTTACGATCTGCTACCCGGTTCGTCGCGTAATCGTATGTCGCGCGATCGATTCGTGAGTGCGTTGCAGCGGGCGCAGGATTTTTATCAACTCGATCGGATGGAGATTGGGGCGGTTAAGGTTTCGGGTAATCTCGCCGTGGTGGATACGACGCTTTATGGGCGCGTGGTGGCGCCGATTCAGGCGGAAGGCAAGATTGTCGCGCAGCAGTATTTGTTACGAGAGGATGGGAAGTGGCGCGTGGCGACCGGGGATCAGTCGGCAGTGAAAAGGTTTCTGGCGCAGAATCCG
>DASUOZ010000406.1:0-2394 GCA_036276375.1 Pyrinomonadaceae bacterium
ACCGTTTCCGCTGGAGCGCGCGTTTGACGCGCTACAGGCGACCGCGTCGTGGTCCACCGCCAAAAGCGCTATCGCACCACAGGAGAAAAGATGACGGTATTCAAGAACTACATCACCGGCGAGTGGACGGAAAGCCGCTCGGGAAAAACTTTTCCCAACGTCAATCCGGCCAACACTGACGAAGTCGTCGGTCACTTTCAGGCGTCGAACGCCGGCGACGTGAACGACGCGTGCGCCGCTGCGGCCGGTGCGCAACAAGCGTGGGCGGAGATGCCTGCGACGCGGCGCGGCGAGTATCTCTTCAAAGCGGCGGAGTTACTTGAAGCACGTCTCGCCCAAGTCGGCGAGGAGATGACGCGAGAGGAAGGCAAAACATTGCCGGAAGCGCTCGGCGAAGTGAAGCGCGCGATCAATATCTTTCGTTACTTCGGCGGCGAAGGCTCGCGCCAGTTCACGTACCAGGTTCCTTCAGAACGTGAGAACGTCGTTTGTTACACGATTCGCAAACCGCTCGGCGCCGTGGCGCTGATCACGCCGTGGAACTTTCCCAGCGCCATTCCCGCATGGAAACTCGCTCCTGCTTTGGTCGCCGGAAACACAGTCGTGCTCAAACCCGCGTCCCTCGCGCCGTTGAGTTCCTATCGTTTGGTTGAGGCCTTACACGAGGCGGGCATTCCGCGCGGCGTGCTGAACTACGTCACGGGCAGCGGCGGAGCTGTCGGCGATCCACTGACGAGTCATCCTGCGATTCGGGCTATTTCGTTTACGGGTTCAACCTCGGTCGGCAACGCGCTGTACGCTAAAGTCTCGGAGCGCAAGCTCCGGATCCAACTGGAAATGGGCGGCAAAAACCCGACGATTGTTCTAAGCGACGCGGATCTCGATTACGCAGCGGACACGCTGATCAACGGCGCTTTCTTCTCGACGGGTCAGAAATGCACGGCGTGCAGTCGCGCCGTCATCGAGCGCCCGATCTACGATGCCCTCGTCGAAAAATTGATTGAAAAGACGCGCAAATTAAAAGTCGGTAACGGTCTCGAACAGGGCGTGCAGATCGGTCCGGCCGTCGATGCCGATCAACTCAAAACGGATCTCGACTACATCGAGATCGCCAAGCAGGAAGGCGCGCAGTTGTTATGCGGCGGGAATCGGCTGACCGGCGCCGCCTACGACAAAGGTTATTTCATCGAGCCAACGATCTTCAGCGGGGTCGATTCCGAAATGCGTATCGCGCAGGAAGAAGTCTTCGGGCCGGTGCTCGCACTGATGGCGGCAGACGATCTCGACGACGCGGTGCGAATCGCAAACGACGTGAAGTTTGGTCTCTCGGCGTCGATCATCTCGAAGGACCTGACGCGCGTTCATCAATTCATCAATCGCATCGAAGCCGGTTTGATCACCGTCAACCTTCCGACCGCGGGCGTCGAGTACCAGCTCCCCTTCGGCGGCACAAAAGAATCGAGCTACGGCATGCGCGAACAAGGGCCGCAGGCCCTCGACTTCTACTCCGAAACACGCACGGTGTATTTGAAGTACACCCAATGATTCGAGCGACGTCCTGCGTAGGGCCAGAGGGGAAAGGATTTTTTAGAACCCGTCAACGAACACCTACCAGCCCTTGAACCGACTGGATTAGCTTCTCGGAGTCGTAACCGACACCGTCCTTAAACACGATCTCCACTTTCTCGATGTCGGCGATGTTCGACGCCGGATTTCCTTTCACGACCATCAGGTCCGCCTCCTTGCCGGGAGCAATCGAGCCGATGCGCCCGTGCAGCCCAAGGAATTTCGCGCCGTTCAGAGTTGCGATCTGAATCGCTTCCACCGGCGTAAAACCCGCCTCAACCAGCAGCTCCACCTGACGATGATCGCCAAACCCCGCGACGATACCGCCGTTGCCCGTCGGATCAAGTCCCGCAATCAAGAGCCCGCCCGCCTTCACAAACGCCCGCTCAAAAGCCATCGCCTTGCGCAATAACGCGACAAAGTCTCCCGACCCAGACACTCGCGCACGGTTCTGCAAATAACGCACCCGCGCATCCGTCGACATCACATTCAGCACACGCGGATTCAACAACGCACTCGCCGCGCCGATGCCGTTTTGCGCCAGCGGCGCCCCACCCGCTTCAAACACCGGCAACGTAGACGTGATCGCCACGTTCTTCTGGACCAATGTCCGGATCGTCTCCTGCACAGCCGGACCGTTGAGATCCAGTGCTCGCAAACTAGCGGCAACACCGCCCGGACATTGATCCGGTTTCTTGTCTGCCACAAACTCCGAATCCGCAAACAAGCCATGTTCGAGATTGTCTATTCCGATTTCCGCCGCCTCGCGAAAACCAACCGAACAAAGATGCCCGGTCACTTTCAAGCCGCGCTTGTGTGCTTCCTCGA
>DASUOZ010000407.1:0-2435 GCA_036276375.1 Pyrinomonadaceae bacterium
TACGGCGCGATCGCGCGGCGCAGTTCATCGATGTAATACGACGCGACTGTTTCGGTGTCGTCCTCGAGCATGAGCGGCCGCGTGAGATAAAGCCGCTCGGTCGCGCGACACGCGCATTGGTAGAAATAGTGTTCTTCTTTAAGCAGCGTGTTCGGCGAGATGTCTTCGAGCGTCAGGCCGTATTCACGCAGACGGTCGCGTTCCTCGTGCGGGTAGATCCAGTCGCGCGAGGCAGTCAAAGGAAAGCCGCCTTCGGTGAGACCGGCAATGAACACGGCGCGAAAACGCAGGCCACGCACGTCGGTAGCTTCAAGCACGCTCAAACCGTTGTGATCGCGCGTGCCGAAAAGCTGCGACTGCGACGCGAGCGAGCGACGCACCTCCTGAAGAAACGTGGAAAGACGCGCGGTCGTGGTTCCGTTGCCGCCGATCTCGATGCTCTTAGTGGCGGCGACGAAAGCCCGGCGCATCGCTTCCAGCGAATTGAAATTGAGCATCACCTGCGGGAGTTGCTCTTCGTCCATCGCATGGCGCGTCGGTGCCGTAATCTGGTCGCGAAAACCAAAACGTTCGAGCAGTCGCATCAACTCCGCGCGCAAATCCGTCAGCTTGCCCTCGCGCGGAACCGCATAAAGCAATTCGGCAAAACGGCGCACGACGAGCGCGGTCCAGGCCAGCATGGCCGGATGAACGTCGCGCGCCGGGCGGCGTTTCTTTTCAACACCTTTGTCGTCGAGCTTCACGATCTCCGCGTTCTCTAGGTTGTCGGCGATGTCGGTGTCGCGGTCCTGCGCGCCCGAGTCGATGTTTAGCACTTCTTTCGTCGCGGTCGCGCCGGGAAGATCGGTGAACAGTTTATGCGCGCGCGTGAGCCAGGCGCTGACGGTCAGGTCACTGCCGACGTAAGCAAACGCATTTTCCAGCGCGTCGGCGTCCCAGGCGCCGATCCCGCCTTGAAAATCCGATCTCAGATCGCTGTGTTTCTCCGCAAACCGAGCCGACAGAATCCCTAGCTCAGTGTCGCTGAGCCGGAAGTATTCGGATTTAATAAGGTCCGCTATTTCAGAAATGCGGGTCGTTGGCTCGGCTTGATCTGTGGTCAGTCCCTCGAGCAGCGTCATCAGTTTCAGTGCGGCACGATTCGCGGGAACGTCGCCGGCCTCGATGCGCAGTTCGAGATTGCATGGCAGTGATTCCTCGTGGAGCACGCGCGCGATCGTGTTCGCGTAACGCGCGCGCTCGCGCACGACAACGGCGATGTCGGCGAGGTCGTAATTCTCCGTCAACACGAGTCGCTTCACTTCGCGCACGATGGTGCGAATTTCCGTGTCGCGATCGCCACATTCGAGATACCGAATCTCTTTCGCCGCAAACTCCGGCGCCTCTGATACTTCATCCGACGACCGTAACGGATTGAACAGATTCTCGCGCAGTTGCGACAACACGCCGGGCGGCGACGTGTAGTCGTGTGCGTGCACGGTGTCGAACGTCGCCATGCTTTGCAGCAGGCCGATCGTCTCCTGGAACGGAAGGAAGATCTCAGGGTTGGAATCGTCGTGATTGAGATTAACGACCACGTCCGGCACGCGCGGGATCAACTGCCGCAGGATCTCGCCCTGCACGGGCGTGAAATCGAAGAAGCCGTCGATGATGAACAACTCGACATGCGCGAGCCACGGCACGCGCACGCCACGGCCGTCGATCAACCCCCGCAACACCCACAGCGCGCGCAGTTGATCGAGGTCTTCTTCGGTGAACCGGTTTTGATTGAGTAAGTCGGTGTAGGTGGAATAGATGAGTTCGACTTCTCTGTCGAAGTCGAGTTGTGTGATGCCGCGCCGTTCGCTGCCGCCTTTTTCCAAATCACGCGAACGGGCTTCGAGAATTTCGATCAGTTCCCCGGGAGTTTTAGCCGCGCGCTCGATTTCGCCCAACAACGTCGACACGCTGTTAACGCAACCTTCGCGTCCGGCGAGCGGCGCAAATGCTTTCAGCTTGTCGTTCGCGAGCAACTGAAGCAGCACTTGCGAGATCAAACTGCGCTTCAACGGCAGTTCGTCACGATCGATTGGAATACGTGGCGGCAGGCCGTTGCCGTTGTCGTCAACGGCTGAATAAAGAATCCGCCGCACGAAACCGCGAAAGAGATGCACGGGCAGTTCGCCCCAGACGCCGCGATTGCGACTGCCGTCGAGAAGCTGTTGCGTGACGCTTTCGAGCAGTGGATACGACGCGGCGAGATAGAGGAATGCGTCGCTCTGGTTATTGGCGACGAAGTTCGCACAGCGCTCGATGAGCTGTGCTCGATTGTTGTTGAGCAGCGGGCCTAACCAGATCTCTTTCACAACGTAAACTTATTACACGGATTATTTTCGGCTGTCACCCGCTTGAGCAGTGTGAGCTTTCAGGAGAGGAAAGTCGTCATCTGCAAAGGC
>DASUOZ010000408.1:0-5376 GCA_036276375.1 Pyrinomonadaceae bacterium
CGTACAGAAACAGAAGCCGCAGATCAAGCAGTTGAAAGTGCTCGGATCCGAAAGCGTAACTGTTCCGGCTGGTACTTTCGACGCCTACAAGGTCGAGATATTCTCCGCCGACAACGAGGCAGACAAACAGACCGTTTGGATCGATAAAGGCAGCCGGAAAGTGTTGAAGATTTCCGCGGTGCTTCCGAGTCTTAACGGAGCGATCCTGACTTCTGAACTGACGCCGTAAGCGCGCTAACGTTCGACATTCGCTACTGACTGTAGCCGTTGTTCAATTGCCGGAAGAGATCGAGTCTGAAACTCAGGCTCGATCTTTTTCGCTAGCTCGAGTGCTTTTTCGTAACTCGCGCGCGCCGGTTGTGGTTGGCCCATCGCCAGCAGAATGTCTCCCAATGCAAGTTGTATATCTACCGCTTCGGGCGCGAGTGCGACCGCCGCTTGTGCTTCCTGCAACGCCCGATCCAATTGTTTTCCGTTCGCAAAACTCCGGGCCTTCTGCACCTTGCTGATCGCCGCGGCCAGCGGCATTTCAAACGTGCCGTCAAAGACGAAGACACCGTGATCGATCACCGCCGTCGGTTTGAGCAGTTTGAATTGACCGTATGGATCGAGCGGTCCCGGACCGAACTCGACACCCGACAAGTTGCTCGCGCTAACCAGTACGGGTCCTGTTATCGACGCTGGCACATCAATCGGCACGTTTAGCCATAACGTGCTGATTGTCGGCAGAGGTTTGCAGGTTATTCCGTAGTAGCTCGGTTCGGCGACACCTTCCGCGAAGTACAAAAACCAGCAGTCACCCACGCCGCGCTCATCGAGATATTTCTTGACGCTCTTCAGTTGTTGGCCCCAGTCAGAATTCGAGTCCGTCAAATATTTATGGGTCTGCGAGGGCCCGCCCCACAGCTCGTTTGCATAAGGGATATAGTTTGGAAAAGCCGCGAGGGACGAAGCCGCATGGACCAGCAGAAACAGTCCGACCACGTACATCCATTTTCGACTCATCCTGATCAACGCCCATGTCGCACCGCCGATCAGCACATACAGAAACACGTAAACAACCAGAATGTGGCGCACGCCGATATTCATTCCCACCGTCAGGGCTACGACGAGATAGAAGATCACCGGAACAACCAAAAAGAGAATTTCCCGCCAGTGGTTGAGGCGGCGAAGAGCAACGACGCCCAGACTCAACAGCAATAGCGCCAGCACACCGATGGTCGATTTGATCAGAAAAGCTACGGGGAAATAGAACCATACGCCGTGGGGATAAACTTTGCCGAGCACGTAGCTGGTGTAGTAGTTCGCGGTGAGTCGCACGTCCGCCAGACCGTAGAGATACGACTCGGGAAGCAAGTGAAATCTAGCTGCCGTTGTAATCGGCCACGCTTCGTGAGGTTCCAACCCTTGGACGTACTCCGCCAGCGGCGGGTTCAGTTCGAGACCGTTTGGCCGCGCCTCGTAGCGAAACCGGTAGCAGGACCATAGGACCAGCCCGCCGATGAGCGCGATAAGCGCGAGCGAACCGGCGAGTTTGAGCGCCTGGCGGCCGTTTCTTTGCAGCACGAGCTCGCAGATCGTGAGCAGAAACAGGATCGGAAGAATTAAAAGACCTGTGTGTTTGACGGCGAGCACTAGCCCGACCGCGAGACCCGCGAGAATCAGTCGTAAAGCAGAGGGCGATTTCAGAAACCGGTAGAACATGAACACGCTGAGAAACATAAAGCCGGCTAGTCCGACGTCGGTAGTGATCAGCGCGCCGTGGGCCAACAGGTTCGGATCGAAAGTAACGAGCGTGAGCGCAACGAACGCGGCGCCGTTGCCAAACATCTCGCGCGTTCCGAGAAAGACCAGGAGTGCGGTGAGCAGGGTGAGAGTTGCGGCGACGGTGCGCGTGCGCGCGAGCAAAACTTCCGGATCGTTCCGATAAAGGAACTCCTTGCCGCCAAGAAATGCGTCTTCCTTAAAAAAACGGCCTTCGAGAACAGGCGTCTTCGTCCGCCTTACCAACAACGGCGCGGTCGTCAGTAGTTTTACGAGTGGGGGATGCTCGGGATTCAGCCCGTAATCTCCATCAGTCCAGGTGCGATATCCGGTAAAGATGTGGTTCGCCTCGTCCCACGTTTGCGACTCCCTTCTGGCTGAGAAGAACAGTTGCAGACCGAGAACAATAAGCAGGAGACAGACCGCGGCAGTTTTCATAAGTTTGTTAATACCACCACCTGAAGACGCGCAGGATGTTAGAGAAATCATCGGTCCACACGTTGGCTTCCGTTCGTCCCTGAAGCTCGCGCCAGCGGCCGCTTTGGGCCAGCTCGTTCAACGCCGGTGAGTCACGCGCCATCACCAGCCACTCGGAAGGGTCCTTACCTCTGACGCGGTCAAACTCTCCGTCAGCAAGAGTCAAACTTCTCGCGCCGTTTTGTGCGGCCAGATCCGCCAGAACTGGATCGAGCTTCACGCTGCGATTCGAAATATGAAACGCCAGCAACCCTCCGGGTGCGAGCTTCGACGTGTACAGGTCGATCGCTTCTTGCGTCAACAGATGGACCGGAACCGCATCGGAATTAAATGCATCGAGAATGATAAGGCCGTAGTGATGGGCCGGTGCGTTTTGCAATTGCAGCCTCGCATCACCTAAAACGATCGTCGGGGAACCACGCGCGCATTTCTGCAGGTACGTGAAATGCTCCGCATTCTGCGCGATACGAATGACCGCGGGATTGATTTCGTAGAACGTCCAATGCTGATCCTCGCGCGCATAGCAGGCCATCGATCCGGCTCCGAGCCCGACCACGGCAACGTTTGGCGAAGCGGGATGCGAATTAAAAGCGTCGATGATCTGTCCGAATGGTCCTTCGCGATGAAAGTATGAAATCGGTTCGCCGTGAAGCACCGGATGCACAAACTGCCGCCCGTGTATGGTGTTGCCGTGGTAAAGATTACGCGTAGCGCTTGCCGGATCCAGCCTCACGCTCAATGGGCCAAAGAAATTTCGCTCAACGTACACAGTGCGATTCTGCGTTTCCGAGTAAACAACGCCGGCGACCATGACTGCGCCCAGCGCGAGGGCAAACCGCACCGGGCGGTTCCGGAAACGGTGATTGACGATCACCAGCGGGGCGCCAAAAGTAATCGCCAGCCGCACCATGGAGGGCAGGTCCGACCCTTTGACAATGAAGGCGAGCGCGATCGTCAGTACGGCTATTCCGACCGGCCAGAGGACATCGAACAAACGATCAGCTAACGAACTCTCCTCGCTGCTGTCGTACTGAATCAAACACGCCAACACGATTACGAGCGGATATTCAACGATGGTATTGAACGTAATCGGCGCGATTAAAGTGTTGAAGAGTCCGCCGAGCATTCCGCCGATGGCGACGCAGAGGTAAAAGTCAGCGAGACGCGTCGTGTCTGGTCGATCAGCGGCCAACCGGCTGTGACAGACGAGTGCAGCCACGAAGAAGAAACACAGGTGTACAAAAACTATTGCCGTGGTCGGCTCGGTTGCATTTGCCGCGATCACCAACGTAAGCAGCAACGCTAATCCGGTGAGCGCGGGACGGGTGAGTCGTTCAGAAACAACGTTTCTGCGCGCGAACGCGAGAATAAACGTCACGAGGTAAAGGGCCAGGGGAATGGTCCACAGCAGCGGCGTGGGCGCGATTTCGGTCGTGATGTAAGTCGTGACGCCAAACAACAAGCTCGACGGAATAAACGCTAACAGGATCCACCAGAGGCGCCGCTTGAGTGAAATTGCCGTCTTTTGAACGGCCACTCTCTCAACTGCCTCGCGTTGCGACGTGTTCCAAAGCACCAGCACACAACCCAGAATCAGTATCAGCAAGACGGCATACGCCGCCATCCAAAGCTGCGTCTGACGCGACAGTTTGAGCGTAGGCTCAAGTAATAACGGATAACTGATCAACGCCAGAAGACTGCCTGCATTACTGACAGCAAACAGGAAATACGGATCGTTTGCCGACTGCTGGCCGGTCCGCGTAAACCACTTCTGCAACAGAGGACTGGTCGTTGAAATTAGAAAGATCGGCAACCCGATCGCCACGAGCAGGTAACCGAAGAGCCACAGCGCCGGATAATTCCGTTCTGATATGGAGCCGACATTACCGGCGAGTGTCAGTGGCAAGTAAAGCGCCGACAGCAACAGCAGCACCGTGTGCAGGACTGCTTGCTTGCGAGCTCCTATCCACGACGTTATTCCGAGCACGTAGGAATATCCCGCCAACAGCAACACCTGAAAGAAGAGCATGCAGGTGTTCCAAACGGCCGGCGTCCCGCCGAGTCGAGGCAGGAGCATCTTCGCGATGGCCAGTTGTATCCAGAACAGCAGGAGGGCGCTAAGAAAAATCGTAGTGGCAAACAGTAGAAATATTCGCCGAGAGGTGGACCACACGTTTACTGAAGCTTCAGGAAGAGCGGGCGACGGAAGTGTCATGCCTCGCGCATATTAATCTGAACCGGCAAAAAATTCCCATCGTTCTCGCGCAAAAGCCGAAAGGGACTGCTGTTTGGGGCAGCAGTCCCTTCCGTCTCGTTGCTCACAACACGCCGCTCGGTGGGTTTTTGAGTTACGCGAAAAGCTGACGGTCGCGGATGCGCCGCGGATCCGTGTAGTCTTTCATCCACCACGGTTCCTCTCCCGGATTACGTGGCGGCTTCTTGAGCTGCAGTTTCTCCCGCTTTTCCTTTGCCTCCATCTGCGCGATGCGGAAGTGATAGTGATCGAACAAGCGGATGGCCTCAACCATGTAAGAAGTGGCCACGCGCTGATCTTTAATCAGCAGCAGGTTCTCACCGTTTGAAGAATCCGCCGCGACTGAAAAGTTGTAGGAGCCCATGTAAACGCGAGCAGTCGGTTTATCGAAATCGATGACGATAAACTTGTGGTGCATTCGCGTTCCGCCGCCGCCGGTCGGCTCGGACTTGAATGGTTGCGGCACGTTTTTAACGAGCGCCTGCGGATGGAGAACGGTCACCGTCCCATCTGGCTTTTGCAGGTCGATACCTGCAGTTTCGCCTTCGAGACCGTCAACCTGGTGATCTGACATCCCGTAGCAAAAGATCTTGTCGTCCTCTTTGAGCTTGATGATTACGTTGCGAATCGCCCCGGGCGTCTGATAGAGGAACGCCAGCGAGAAGAACAAGCTTGACTTCGTGGTCGCGACGTCCTCCGCGATCGCCTTCAACGCGGCATTCTTTTTTGCGCGCGGCGAGAAACCAATCTGCGCGTCGATACCCTTGATTCCGAGGTCGTTCCACTTCGCGGAGTTTCCCTTGCCGAAACCCGCCACTGCATCATTGTCCCAGTAGTCCTGAAAGGCGGCCATGAACAGCTTGACCGGCTTGGCGCCTCTG
>DASUOZ010000409.1:0-7712 GCA_036276375.1 Pyrinomonadaceae bacterium
GATCGCGGTGCATTACTGGGCGGCGATTGGCGACGGCGATTGGAAGGCGATTGGGACTGGTGGCGGGTGGCCCGGAGATCGATTGTTTTCGATGGTTGATGGTTATTTGAACGAAGGGCGGCGAGTTTTTATCGATATTGATTCGCGTTGGTGGATGCCGTGTGGTTGGCAACGCGACGAGATACCGATGATTGTAAGGCTCGAGGAGCATTATAGTTTTCGGCGTGTGACGGAAACGATTTACGAACTGCGCCCAAACGGGGATCCGCTTGCGCAAGACCACCCGCACCTGAAAAGACTGCTTCCTGAAAACCGGCCTGAAGACACGAAGAAGTGTCCACCCGCGCGTGGATAGGCCACGGACTAAACACAGACAGACACGACGGATGCCTTACGAAGTCTTTTTAGCGCTGAGATATCTGCGGTCGCGGCCGAAGCGACGATTGGCGCGAGTGACGGCGCTGATGTCGATACTCGGAATCGCTATGGGCGTCGCGGCGTTGATCGTCGCGCTTGCGTTGGGGAACGGGTTTCGCGATGAGATGCGCGACAAGATTCTGCAGGGAACGGCGCATTTGAGTGTGTTGCGCAGTGACGGGCGCGCGATTGTGGACCAGGCGAAGGTCGTTGAGCAGGTGCGGCAGGTTCAGGGTGTGGTGAGTGCGTCCACGACGACGTACGACGGTGCGCTGGCGCGCGGTACGCAGGGTTCCGCGTATGCGGTTTTGCGAGGCATAGAAGCCGGTGGGAATGTAGCGCAAGCGCGAGGTTGGATAATTCAAGGCGGGATTGACTCGCTGTTTGACGCCGCGAAGACGGACGAGCGTTCTGAGCAGGCAGGTGAACCGTCCGTTCCGCAGGCGGTGGTTGGGAGTGAACTGGCGGCGAAGATCGGCGTCGCCGTCGGAGATGTTTTTGAGGTTATAGGTGCGGAAGGTGGGCCAGCCGGCAGAGGACGTTTGCGAGTGGCCGGTGTGTTTCGCTCGGGACTGTTTGAGTACGACGCGACCTGGATCTTTCTTCCGTTACAGACGGTCGAGAGTTTTGGGAGTCGCGAGCACGCCGGGTCGGTTATCAGTGTTCAAGTCAATAATGCCGACAACGTGAAGCAGGTCGCTGCCCGCGTGCTGAAGGCACTCGGCGACGACTACACAGTTGTCGATTGGCAACAAGCAAATCAACCACTCTTCGCCGCACTCGCGCTCGAACGCCGCATGGCTGTGTTCATCATCGGACTAATTGTTGCCATCGCCGCATTGAACATCACCACGATGTTGATTCTCGTCGTCGTCGAACGCCGGCGCGACATCGCGATCCTCAGCACGCTCGGCGCCACGCGCGCAGGCGTGATGTTGGTGTTCATCATCGAAGGCGCGGTGGTCGGCGCGATCGGCGCTGTGCTCGGCGTGTTGCTCGGGCTCGCCGCGTGTTTCATCGGTAATCATTACAAACTCGTCAGTCTGCCTGCGGACGTCTATTCGATCAGCAACGTGCCGCTCCACGCAAACGTCGCTGAAACACTGATCGCCGCAACAATCGCGTTTGGTCTGAGTGTGCTGGCGACGGTTTATCCGGCTCGAAACGCAGCGCGCATGAGACCAGTTGAGGTCCTGCGCGATGCCTGACGCCCTGGCAGTCGTCGATCTGCGAAAGAGTTTTGCGGCGCCGAATGGAGAACGGATCGAAGTCCTGCGTGGCGTCACGTTAACGGTTAAGCCAGGCGAAAGCGTCGCGATTACGGGAGCGTCGGGATCGGGAAAGTCCACGCTCCTTCACCTCGTCGGCGGTTTGGAAGAACCGGACCACGGCTCTCTCACGGCGTTCCGCCGTGAGAGGATTGGCTTTGTATTTCAGTTCCACTACCTCTTACCCGACCTCACCGCACTCGAGAATGTGGCCCTGCCGCTACTGATCCAACGCAAAAACGCCACGGCGTTACAGCAAGCAACTGAGCTTCTCGCGGAAGCCGGTTTGCGCGAAAGGTTGGACCACCCGATCTCGCATCTTTCGGGCGGCGAACAACAGCGGGTCGCCGTTGCGCGAGCGCTCGTTACCCAACCAGAGCTCGTTTTAGCGGATGAACCGACGGGAAACCTCGATGCGGCGATTGGTGATGAAATCTCCCGTACGCTCGTGAGTTATGCAAAAAGTCGCTCTGCAATGGTCGTCATAGCCACGCATAGTCTGACTTTGGCACAACTTTGTGACCGAGTGATGGTTTTGGAAGGCGGGCGGTTAAGCCTGAAATAGCGGCTGCGTTGCGTCTATCCATAGGTTATAATGCGCGCAAGTTGCCGGGCGGTAGTTTAGCCCGGCTTGGTAATCATAAGGACTTTTACAAAACCAGGATGTTCGAACGCTACACTGAAAAGGCGCGCCGAGTTATCTTCTTCGCGCGCTACGAGGCTTCCCAGTTCGGAGCGCCGGCTATTGAACCGGAGCATCTGCTGTTGGGGCTGATGCGCGAAGATAAGACCCTCACCGGTCGCTTTTTCCCGCGAGCACAAGTTTCTATCGAATC
The DNA here is from genome assembly GCA_036276375.1 of Pyrinomonadaceae bacterium. GTDB lineage: Bacteria > Acidobacteriota > Blastocatellia > Pyrinomonadales > Pyrinomonadaceae > PSRF01. Next base: position 2,522 of record DASUOZ010000409.1, read on the forward strand.
GATTCGCAAGGAGATTGAGGGGCGCACGTTGCTGCGCGAGAAGATCTCGACGTCAGTGGAGTTGCCGCTGGCGCCCGAAACCAAACATGTTTTGGCCTACGCCCACGAAGAAAGTGACCGGTTGCAACACCGGCACATCGGCACCGAACACCTTTTGTTGGGGTTGCTTCGTGAAGAGCGTTCGATGGCCGCCGAGATTCTTTACGAACGTGGACTGCGTTTGAATGCCGTGCGCGACGAGATCGCGCGACAGTCGGGGGCCGATGCGCGGAGCACGCAAAAGAAAGACACGCCGCACCTCGTCGAGTTTTCACGCGATCTGACGGAGGACGCGGCGAATGACAAGCTGGACCCGCTGATCGGGCGCGAGGCTGAAATCGAGCGTGTGGTTCAAATTCTCTGCCGCCGCACGAAGAACAATCCGGTTTTGATAGGCGAACCCGGCGTGGGCAAAACCGCCATCGTCGAAGGCCTGGCGCAGCGCATCGTGCGCGGCGAGGTGCCGTCGTTTTTAGAAAACAAACGTATTCTTTCCCTCGATTTGTCGTTGATCGTTGCCGGCACGAAGTATCGCGGGCAGTTTGAAGAGCGTCTGAAACAGATCATGCGGGAGTTGGTCGAGAATCCGCAGTACATCGTTTTCATCGACGAACTACACACGCTGGTCGGCGCAGGTTCCGCTGAGGGCTCACTCGACGCGGCCAATATTTTGAAACCGGCGTTGTCGCGCGGCGAGATTCAGTGCATCGGTGCGACCACACCCGCGGAGTTTCGCAAGTCGATCGAGAAAGATCGTTCACTCGAGCGGCGTTTTCAAGCCGTGAAAGTTCCGCCGCCTTCGGAAGCGGAAGCCGTTAGTATTCTCGATGGCGTGCGCGAGCGGTACGAGAGTTTTCACCAGGTTCGTTACACCGACGACGCGTTGCAGGCCGCGGTTTACCAGTCGCATCGCTACATTCCGGATCGTTTTCTCCCTGACAAAGCCATCGACGTGATCGATGAGGCCGGCGCGCGCGTGAAGCTGCGCGTGCGGCGCGAGCAGGGAAATCTCGCCGATTGGAACGAGTTGAACGAGTGGTCGAGATCTTACGGCGACACCTCCAGCCTGCGCATGACGCAGGAAGACGCGCTCGTGTCCGCGGAAGTCACCCGTGACGACGTGGAAGACGTGATTGCGCGTTGGACCGGCATTCCCGTCAACTCGCTGAAAGAAGAAGAAACGCAGAAACTACTGCGCATCGAAGTCGAACTGCACAAACGCGTCATCTCGCAACGTCCGGCGATTTCCGCTTTGGCGCGCGCGATCCGTCGCTCGCGTGCGGGTTTGAAGAACCCGCTGCGTCCAGTCGGTTCGTTCCTCTTTCTGGGTCCGACAGGCGTCGGCAAAACGGAAGTGGCCCGTTCGCTTGCTCAATTCCTGTTCAGCAGTGAGCGTGCGCTGATTCGCTTCGACATGTCGGAGTTCATGGAGAAACACTCCGTTTCGAAGCTGATCGGTTCTCCGCCGGGCTACGTCGGACACGAAGAAGGCGGCCAGTTAACGGAACGAATCAAGCGTTCACCTTATTCGGTCCTGCTCTTCGACGAGATCGAAAAGGCGCACCCGGACATCTTCAACATCCTGCTCCAGGTTTTTGAAGACGGCATTCTGACGGACGCGCTCGGCAACACGGTCGACTTCAAGAACGCCATCATCATCATGACTTCCAACATCGGCGCCCGCTTCATTCAGAAGAAGGGCACGCTCGGGTTCCAGGCGAATTCCGACGCCAGCCGTGAAAAAGTCGAAGAGATGGTAATGTCGTCCGTCCGCCAGACGTTCAACCCCGAGTTCATCAACCGCCTCGACGAGATCATCATCTTCGACCAGCTTCTGGACGAAGAATTGCTCGAAGTCGTTCAGCTTCAGATCGAGCAGATCAACCGAACGATGACCCGTCACGGATTCGAGGTCAGGCTGACGGACGAGGCGAAGCGCTGGATCGTCGAAAAGACCTGCGCCGACCGGCTCTATGGCGCAAGACCGATTCGCCGGGCGCTGCAAAAATACGTTGAGGATCCGCTGTCAGAGGCTTTGATTCAGGGACAGTTGGAGGGGTCGACGCTGGTCGAAGTGTTCCTGAGTGGGAACGAACTGGATTTCCGACCGGTCGGCGTGGAAACCGCGGACGACGACGCGCTGTTGATTCACTGAGTAAACTGGGCCACAAAGAGGCACAAAAGTCACAAAAGGTCAGCGAAATCCTTTGTGGCTTTTGTGCATTTTTGTGGCGTTAACACGTTGCGGGAAAGCATTTGCGCCCTTTGGACTTTCCACTTTTTTGGCTTATAATGCGCCACTTTGCTACTCAAAAGCTGGCAACTGGCTCTCCCGGCGTTGAATCAAACCTGCGTCTTCGATCCAGTGCAGCGGCGAGCAGCTTTGCCGGTATTAATTAGTCTCTGTACTATTATTCACTCAATTAGCTCCCCGAAGTTTCTGAGGCCCCGAAAGAACTACTGAGGGAATTGGTGCCTATGCACTCATATCGCGCGTCCTGGCTCTTTTGTTGTGGCTTACTGCTTGGATTTTTTGTCAGCTTCGCGAATCCACCAAGCGTCAGCGCACAGACGCAACAGCGTTTAGTTGAAAACGTCGAGATCATCGGCAATCGTCGTCTTCGTAAAGACGACATCCTTTACTACATCCAAACACGGCCCGGCGACGTTTATAACGTCGACCAGGTGCAGCGCGACTATCAAACGCTTCTCTCGTTAACCTTCTTCGATAAAACCGCCACACGCGTGCTGACCGAAAACGGTCCACGCGGCGGCGTCAACATCATCTTCGAAGTCAAAGAACTGCCCATCATCCGCGACCTGACGTTCTCGGGGCTCAAGAGCGTGCCAGAATCAGACGTGCTCAAAGCGTTTCGTGAGCGCCGCGTCGGTGTTTCGAAGGAGAGCACGTACGACCCGGTCAAAGTCCGCACCGCGATGCGAGTCATCAAAGAGCTCCTGTCGGCGAGCGGCCATCCAAACGCGACCATTGAAGAACGAACTGAAGAGGTTTCCGCCACGTCGCTGGCGATCGAGTTTGTGATTGACGAAGGCGACCGCGTGCGCGTCGTTGAGATTCAGTTTGAAGGCAACCAGGTTTTCAGCGACGGCTCGTTGCGCGGCGCGATGAGGTTCGTCAAGGAAGCGGGACTGATCACTCGTTTCAAAGGATCAGACATTCTCGATCGCGAAAAGCTCGAGTATGACCTCCGCCTCGTTGACAACTACATGCGCTCGAAGGGCTACTTGCAGGCACGTCACGGCGAGCCGCGCGTCGAGGGCATCGGTCGTCGCCGTACGGGTTTCCCGGTCCTGCCGTTGCCGTTTCTCTCTTCGGTCGACGAGGGATTGCGCGTAACCGTTCCGATCGTTGAAGGAAAGGTTTACCGGCTTGGCGAGTTCAAAGTCGAAGGCAACTCAATCTTCTCCGAACAGCAGATTCGTGCCGTCATCGGTCTGAACAAAGGCGATATCGCCGACGGCGAAAAAGTCAGTAAGGGTCTTTTCGAAAACCTGAAGAAGTTTTACGGACAACAGGGCTTCATCGAGTACACCGCCGAACCGGTTCCGACCTTCAAAGACAATCCGCAGAACCCGAACGAAGGCATCGTCGACTTCACCGTCACCATTGAAGAAGGAAAACAGTTTACGTTGCGCCGGTTGGAGTTTGTCGGCAACACGTTCACGCGCGACAACGTGCTCCGTCGTGAAGTGCTCATCAACGAAGGCGACATCTACAACGATGTCTACTGGGAATATTCAGTCGTCAAGCTGAACCAGCTCGGTTACTTCAACCCGATCGACAAGGACAAAGACGTCGATCGCCGCACGAACGATGAAGAAGCGACCGTTGACCTTTCGTTGAAAGTCAGCGAGCGCGGCCGCCAGCAGATCTCTTTCAACGGCGGTATCTCCGGTATCGGTGGTTCATTCTTCGGTCTTGAATATTCGACCAACAACCTGCTCGGCCGCGGCGAGGTGCTGTCCTTTAACATCGCGGCGGGTAATCGCCAGCGCTCGTTCCAGTTTTCATTCACCGAGCCCTACATCAAAGACCGGCCGATCAGCGCGGGCTTTTCGCTCTTCGCGTTCTCCCAGAAGTTCTTTGGCGAGGGAACATTCCTGTCGCAGAACATCAGCGCGCAGGAAGACCTGCTTACCGGCGGGCTCAACTTCAACGAGATCGACGAGCAGAACCTGTTTACGCGAGATTCTTACGGCGGCTCAATCTTCGTCAGTGCTCCGCTTTCCGAGTTTTACCGGAAGCGACGCTTCACGCAGTTTTCGCGTGTAGGCGCGTCGTATCAGCTCTCGCTGTCGAGCGTAAAGGATCCGGAAGTAAACCAGGATCCGACCAACCGGTCGACGTTCATTCCAGTCGTCTACAGCCAGCCGAACATTTTGACGAGCCGCGGCACGTTGACGTTCTCGTACGACACACGCAACGCGAGTATCGATCCGACGAGCGGCCGGGAATTGTCCGCCGCTATCGCGCTTGCCGGTTTGGGCGGCGACGTCAGAACCTATCAGCCGACGCTTTCCTACACGCAGTTCTTCCCGATGCGCCGCAAGAAATCGCCGCGGCCGGAAGTGTTTGGCTTCCGCATCATCGCTGGCACGGTGGGAAGTTTCGCGACGACGGACAAAGTCAGAAATGCAAACTCGCTGGCGTTCGTCGATGGCGTGCCGATCTTCGAGCGGTTCTTCCTGGGTGACGAGTTTACAATTCGCGGTTACAACGTTCGCTCGATCAGCCCGATCGCGCCCGTCGATACTTTCATCACGTCGCAAAACGTCGTACTGGCTGAGAATGCGATCGGCAGTCCGATTGTCATCCCGGGACTACCACAGTCGGCGGCAGCGCTCGGCACGTTTACCGGAGCCTCCGGTTCTAACGTCGCGCAATTGCCGCGCTCGTTCACGTCGGTCGGCGGTGATACGCAGGTGCTCGCAAATCTTGAATATCGGATCCCGATTATCAGCGACACCGTGAGTATCGCGGCGTTTGCGGACATCGGCAGTGCGTTCAACCTGCGCAGCAAAACCGACCAGACGTTCTCGAGTAACCTGCTGGACGACCAGCCGTTTCTCTCGACCGTCGGGGCGATTAATTGTTCCCGGTTCACGGTCGGCGGTTTTCTGGTACCCGTGC
>DASUOZ010000410.1:0-9783 GCA_036276375.1 Pyrinomonadaceae bacterium
CGGTTCAACTTTCCGATGATGCGTTTTGGCGAGTTTCGGATCCTCTTCGAGCTGTTCGATCAGCCGATCGTTGGCGACAGCCTGCCTGATGCCCAACCACGTGTAGAACGGCACGAGGAGAAGCATAGCGACGATGGGAATGTTATCGGGCGTCGACGAGATCACCCAAAGCTGATGCCAGTCCTGGACGTTGATCGCCCACAGCGCGACGATCAGCAAGCTAACACCGAGAATCGTCCATTTATTTAAGAGTCTTCGCATCACTTCTTCTTCACGGCCTTCATTTCGGATTCAAGCACGACCGGCGCGGGACCGGAGATACCGCCGTCCTTACGGATGCGCCAGAAGTGGACCGCCATAAATATTGACGCGACCAGCGGGATACCGATGCAGTGCCAGATGTAGGACCGCAGCAAAGCGTTTGAATCCACGATCGAGCCGCCCAGCAACCCGAACCGCACGTCGTTGTAAGCCGTCAAGCCGAGTAGCGGGCCGAAGGGCCCTTCACTACCAAGCATGGGCGTCGCACGCGCCATGTTTGTACCCACGGTCACCGCCCAGAAACCAAGCTGATCGTCCGGCAGCAGGTAACCCGTAAACGAAAGCAGCAGCGTCAACACAAGGAGCACCACGCCGACGCACCAGTTAAACTCGCGCGGCCGTTTGTAGGAGCCTGTGAGCACGACGCGAAACATGTGCAACCAGGTCGTGATCACCATCAGGTGGGCGGCCCAGCGGTGCATGTTGCGCAGGAGTTTGCCAAACGGAACGTCGTGTTCGAGATAGAGAATGTCGCGAAAGGCGTCGGCCTTCGTCGGGTGGTAGTAGAACATTAACAACACGCCCGTAAACGTCAGCACGATAAACAGATAGAACGTGATGCCGCCCATGCCCCAGGTGAACGGGTAACGCACTGCATCGCGATTGATCTTCGCCGGGTGCAGGTGCAGAAAGACGTTGGAAAGAATCGCGAGCGAGCGGTTACGCGGATCTGAGCGATCGTGCGAGACGCGAAAGATCGACTTCCAAAGCTGCGTCTCCTGCGGGTCTTTGTATTCCTTCGCCTCGTCGATCGCGCGGTCTTTGAGCGCGCTGGTGCCCTCCTTGACCTTCTCGAGCATGCTTTTACTGCGGTCTTCTTCGCCCGTAGTCAGCTGCTTTGGATCTTTCGGCTCATTGTCCATGTGTAAATCCGTCAGTTACACCCTGATATAAGCGTCGTCTTCGTCGAACCTGTTCTTGCCACCCTTCGGCCAGTCGTAAAGCGTACCGACGTCCACCACGATCTGCCCTTCCGCGTCGAGCGATACCTTGGCGCGGTCCATCGGACGCGGCGCCGGGCCTTCGAAGTTGATACCTTCGCTGTCGTAGCCGCTGCCGTGGCACGGGCACTTGAACTTGTTCTCACTGGCTTTCCAGTCGGGTGTGCAGCCGAGGTGCGTGCAGCGCGCGTAGATCACAAACAGCCGATCGGAAGTCTTCGTCACCCAGATGCGATACTGCTGCTGCCACTTGGTATCGACGCCGAGTGCGTAGTCGTTCGGCGATCCGATACGGAAGGTACTCGATGGCTCGAGGATTGAGCGCGGCAGGAAGAACCGCACGAACATCAAAAAGAAAGTGATCAGCGAACCGGCAACCGTCGCCCAGACGATGCGGCGGCGCATCTTGTTCACTGGAGGATCAGCAGAAGTTGTCTCGACCATTTCCGCGGGCCGCGCCGGGGCCGCCGCGCTGGCTTTCCCCTGGGAGGGCACGTTCAGTGCGCCTGGTCGAGCGGATATTTGATCGGCTTGACTATCCAAGTCGAAACCTCCGTCACTTCAATTCCTTTGAGGCCGTGCGAACTTCCGTGGGTACACTGCGATTTACTTGCAGAGAGCCGAGTATACAAGTCCCCGTCGTACAGGGATCACTCTCTGCGCAGAAAAGCAAATTTTTTGCTTAAACATGAAGAGCGCCGCGCCCTATCAAAACAATATAATGTGGTCGGCGCGACATTTATACCCTGTTTCGCGATTAGCTGGCAAGAAGTTTTAGTTGATTTTCCGAGCGATAACGCGAAGCGCAAAGGAGTTTTTCGGTGAACAAACCCCATGTGATTGTTTATTCGCGACCCGGCTGTCACCTCTGCGACGACGCTAAACTCGCGATCGAGACTGCCGGCTGTACCGATCGCTTTACGCTCGAAGAGATCAATATCGAATCTGATGACGAGCTGCTCAAAAAATATCAGTACGACATTCCCGTAGTGATGATCGACGGCGTGGAGGCGTTTCGACACCGCGTGGATAAGGATCAGTTTCGCGGCTTAGTTCAGGTGAAGTTCCACGGCTAGCTCGTTGATCGATTCAAACAGCCGCGCGCGTTCGGTTTCCGAGCGCGATTCGCGGTAAGCCATGACGAGCTCTTTCAAGTTCGCAAACTCTTTGTACAAGCCTGCGTTCTCGATCGGCGGCGTGAGATACGAGATCAACTCGGCGTACGAGCGCCGTTTGGCGATCGAGCCTTCGGATGGATTGTTGACGCTGTAGACGTAGAAGTTTGGCAGTTCGCCAATCAGCCGGTCAGGCCAGCACTCGCCGGAGAGCCCGACCTGTTTGCCCGGCATGAACTCGAGTGAACCGTGCGTGCCGAAGTGAATCACGCCGTCGGCGTTCAGGACTTTCGCAAGATACGCATAGAACCCCATGAAGCCGTGATGTGGCGAGCCACTGCGCGCCATCATCAGCCGCATCGGATCACCTTCAAAACCAAAGGTTGGTTGTACGCCAAGGAAAACATTGCCCAATGATATGCCCTGGATTGGTATGTGACTGGGCACGGCGCCCCAATCCGTTTCCACCTCTTTAACATATGGACAGAGCTGCCGGTATTCATCAGCGCTCATGCGGTACGCGACGTTCGCCGTCGCGCCGAACTGCTCAGAGTTTCCGCCCAACAAGCACTCGCGCAATTCGTCAGCGTCGCGCGGCACTTCAACTCGATAACCGTCCTCACGCAAACGCACGAGTAGATCGTAGATGCCTGGAAACACGTCGAGATCCGCGGCGGTGCCGATGTTTCCTTTGCTCGGCGGAAAACAGAAGAGCACGATCGCGAGCTTGATCGCGTCGCGCGTCGCCGTTTGCAGCGTGTGCCATCGTTTTAGACGTCGCGCCAGACGGGTACAGCGATCTGTGAGTGCGACTGGTTCTTGTCCGCGACTGGGAATGCCTCCGTAGATAAACGGCTCGGTGGCGCCGTCGATCTCCGGAATCGCGATCTGCATGCCGGCCTGAACCGGATTGAGACCGGTGGCTGAGTCGGTCCACGCTTCGATCGTCTGCGTGTCGAGACTGACCGCGGAGCGGTACGGCAGATTTAGGCTTTTCAGAAATTCGGAAGCGGCGGCGCTGTCGTTCATCGCGGGGCCGCCGACGAAACTAAATCCCGTGAGGGATACTATCTGACTGACGCGGGCGTTGCTTTCATGGATGAAAAAGCTGGACACGGCTTCGCGGTTGTCCATCAGCGTGGCGATAGCGGGAACCACGCTCAGTCCTTCGGTTTCGATCGATCGGATCAGTGCGTCGTAATGTTTAGTGGTTTTGCTGATCACCTGCGGACGCATTAGCAGCAGGCCGATAGTCGATCGCGGATCGAGCGATTTTTTGTACCACTTCTGATACAACGCGAAAGATTCGAAGAGCTGTGACGCGTCCGGATGATAGATCGCCACCGAGGGAGCTTGCTGCGGCGCTTCGACTCTTACTCGCTTCAGCCGCGGGTCGCGAACGTAGTGCTTCAGCGAGTAAAGCAGCATTGATTGAATGTTCGCGGGCGTCGGTTGCAGGAAGTAACAGAAAAGATAGAGGTAGTGCTTCGCGTCCGTCAGCGCGCCGGTGGTGGGAATAAACTTCAACACCTTCGGCAGCCGATCGACGAGTTTCAGGTACTTGCCATGATTCGCTTTTCTTTTATCGGCTTTAAATCTATCTCCCAACCAGCCCACCGAACTGAGCTTGTTAACGTCCAACCGCCCCATCCGCGTATGCCGCATCAACTCGGGCATGCAGTTGATCACGACCACGGCATCGTGTTTACGCGCGTCGAGCGCCTTAACGAGCCGCGACGCGTTCTCGCCGTCCATCACGTGGATGACGAAAACAACATTCGCTTCGTCGAGATCGCGCTCAACTTCGCCCCAATCAATATCGCTGAGCGGCGAACCGAAATTGTGAGCCGCGACACGCAGGTCCAGATCGTAAACACGATTGATTTCGCGCTCCGCATTCTTCAGCGGCGCCAACAGGCTCGAACCCACATACAGCACGGTGATGTTCATGCGACGCCTTCCAACTGATCTTCCAGACTCCGGCTAATTTCACGCAGCTTCGCGAGCGCTTCTGTGTCCGCGTCCCAGTAGCCGCGTCCATTCGCTTCCAACAAACGCTGCGCCAGCGCGTGCGCCGAATGCGGATTCAGATCGCGCAGCCGTTCCAGCATCGACTCGTCAAACAGAAACGTGTTTGCGACCTCGGTATAAATCCAGTCGTCGACGGCATCCGCCGTTGCACTCCAGCCAAAAGTATTCGAAACGTGGTTCTCAATCTCAGCCACGCCGCGGAAGCCGTGCTTGAGCATGCCTTCGTACCACTTCGGATTCAGCGTCTTCGTGCGCGTTTCAAGACGCACTGTTTCTTCCAAGGATCGTATCTTCACTTCGCGCGACAGCGTGTCAGACAAATAAATCGCCGGCTTCGCCCGCGCGCGCTTCTCGACCGCCTTCGACACGCCACCGAGATATTCGAAGTAGTGGTCCACGTCTGTCAGCCCAATCTCGAACGTGTCGATGTTCTGATACGTCGCCTCGACGCGCGACAAAGCGCGGTCCATCGCGACGCGCGCTTCCCTGCCCTCGAACGCGCGACCTCGTGAATCGTGGCCGTAAGCGAAACACTTGCGCGTCACGAAAAGATCGCCGAGTGTCTCTTCGCGCTCCCATTGCGAATCCATCACCATGAAATTCACGTTCGCGCCGTAATTACCCGGCGCATTCGAAAACACACGCACGGCAGCTTCGTCTTCACTGCTCGCTTCGTGGTCCATCTGTTCAGTGACGTGCTTACGCACGAAGTTCATCTCGAGCGGTTCATCTAATCGCGCCACCAGGCGCACTGCCTTGTCGAGCAATTGCACGGTCGGACTGAACAGATCGCGAAAGATCCCCGAAACTGTCATGACAACGTCGATGCGCGGCCGTCCTAATTCCGCCAACGGAATCGCCGTGACGCTCGTGGTCCTGTTAAGTGCGTCGCGCACCGGCCGCACGCCCAACAGCCAAAGCGCCTGGGCCACGCCTTCGCCCTGCGTCTTGATGTTGTCGAGTCCCCAAAGCACGAGCGCCATCGCTTCGGGATAACGGCCGTGCTCGCTGCGGTAACGTTCGAGCAGACTCGTGGCGACGATTTCGCTGCGGGTAAACGCGGCGGCCGAAGGGACTGAGTAAGGATTGATGGCGTGCGTGTTTCTTCCGGTCGGCAGAACGTCGGGATTCTGAATGATGTCGGCGCCCGGCCCGGGCTCGATAAACTCGCCACGCAGCGCGCGCACGAGCGACTCGATTTCCGTATTGGTCTTTAGTTTCCGAGAGACGCTTTCGAGCAAAGCGAATACTGGTTGAAAAATCCCTACATCCAGGCCGTGCTTTTGCGCCAGTTCAGTGGCAGCGCCTGCCCCGCCCGCAACAAACTCGCGCACCGCTTCGTCAACAATCTCCTGCGGCAAAGCGCGAATACCATGTTCCGGACGATCAAACGACGCGATCATCTTGAACAGATCGATTTGCTCACCAGCCGACGAAGCGCGGCCAAACACGTGCAGACCCGTAGGGATCAGCCGCTGCTCCAGCTCCAGCAACTGCTCGTAGAGATCAAACACTCGAGCATCGCGCCTGGTTGAGTCCATTTCTGACAGGGATTTTAACGGATTGCGGGCGCCAATTTCACAAACTGCGCCTGGAGTATCTCGGCCAGCCGTCGTGTCTCCTCGCTCGACTCAAACTCTTTCTGCGTATCGACCACGATCACGCGCGCACGCGTTTTGCGCAACGCGACGTTTAGCTCGCGCAGCTCACCCTCGATCTTCAGATGACGCATGGCGCGCACGTTGAGCCCGTTGCGCCGCAGCGGAACGTTCGAACGGCCGTCGGTGAACAGTAACACGACCGTCTCACCAAACTTATCGCCGACGAGCTTGATCAGTTCGATCGTCTGAACGAGCCCGGCTCCGAGCGGCGTGCTGCCGCCCATGCGCAGCGAATCCAGCACCCGGCGCGCACGCAGAATACTCCGCGACGGCGGCAGGTCGACGTTTGCCGTCATCCCGTGAAACGAAACGATCGCTACACTGTCTCGATTGAGATACGACTTTCGCAGCAGCTTGAGAATCGTGCTCTTTGCACGCGCGATGCGGTTCGCCGCCATGCTGCCGGAAGCGTCGATGGCAAAGATGAACAGCGTTCCCTGTTTGTCTTTTAGTAACTTGTAGCGCAAGGCATTCGACGAAACCGGCGTCAACGGCGCGCCGCTTGTCTCTCGCTTCCAGCCTGCCTGCGCGACCATCGCGCGCAACGTCGCATCAACCGCCACGCGCGCGCCGGCATCCTTGAATTCAACCGAACGCATGTAGCGCCCGCGCAACTGTTGCATCGCGGCTTTCGCGCCTGCCGAACGACGCGTCTTCGCCCGCGACTTGCGCCGATCTTTCGGTTGCAACTGGTCTTCAAGATTTACCTGTCGAGAACGGTTCTCAACGGCCGGGGGTGACGGTCCATCCAACTTGTTCGGACGCGCGCCGTTGCGAGACGTGGAAGGAGAAGGCCGTGGATTGAAAGCAGGATCTCGGCCGACAGAGTCCTGTCGCTCCTCGTTCCGATCTTCTTTTCGATCGTCCTTGTCCCGCCCTCCCTGATGGTGCGACCGAGGCGCCGTTGTAGTTTGTGGCAACACTTCTTCAACGGCCTGGGCGATCTGCTCGCTGGTCGCCGTCTCGTCCAACGCGTCGCGCCGCAAACGATGTCGCAACGACATCGCGGACACACGTCTCACGTGTTGATCGTTAACCGACTTCCGTCCCTCAAACGCGGCCAGGGCCCTGGACGCCCGCATAATTGTGAGTTCGCCACGATGCCCGTCGACTTTCAGATCCGCGCAGAGCTGTGCGATCTTTTCGAGTATGTCGCGCGACACGTTCACCTTGCGCAAGTTTGCACGCGCGCGGGTGATGCGTTTCGCCAACCGCTGCTGTTCGGGCGCATACGATTCATAAAACGCCGCACGGTCGCGATCGTAAGCGTCGCGCCGCTCGACGATATCAACTCTATTCTTCAAATAGTTTTCCGTGACGACTTCCGTGTGGAGTCCGAAACGGTCGAGTAGCTGCGGCCGCAGATCGCCTTCTTCCGGATTGCCCGAACCGATCAACACAAAACTCGCAGGGTGTTCGACGGAGATTCCCTCGCGCTCGACTCTGTTTCTGCCGGTCGCCGCCACGTCCAATAGCAAGTCGACGAGATGATCTTCGAGCAGGTTCACTTCGTCGATGTACAGAAACCCGCGGTTCGCGCGCGCCAGGAGACCCGGGTCGAAAACCTTCCGGCCGGAAGCGAGCGCGCGTTCGATGTCGATCGTGCCGCAGACACGATCTTCGGTTGCGCCCAGGGGCAACTCAACCACTGGAACAGGTACAGAACGCGACGAGCGCTCCGGGTTGGTAAGGCACTGTGAACACGGATTCGCCGGGTCACAGTTGTAAGGACAATCCGCCACGACCTTGATGGGCGGCAACAGATCGGCGAGGGCCCTTACGGCCGTCGACTTCCCGGTGCCGCGATGGCCCATGATGAGCACCCCACCGATCAGCGGATCGACGAGGTTAAGAATCAAGGCCAGTTTCATCTCTTCCTGGCCGACTATGGCTGTGAATGGATACGTCATCCCGGTTGACTCTTGTGGGAGTCTTTTAGCGGAAAATGCGAAGGCGTGCAAACGGCGAAAAGTCGTCGTACGCCGCCGGCACAAAATTCTTGACTTCACTTCCGAAAGAGACTAGAGTGCCGCGCACTCCCGGTTCTATAAGCTCGACAACATTCGTTTTACTTTGAAGCAGAGCTCCTGTTTCTCTGCTCTCTCTCTCACAATCAAGGCCCGACCTTGGTTCACTTCTAGGTGAGGGGACGCATCACTCTGGTCAATCCCCCAGCGACTTGAGCTGCCTTTCAATCCATCAAGCAGGGTTTCCTAATCAGGGCAGAACTGTGCGGTTTGCCGACGGGCGAACTGTCTGTTTTGTTTTCCAACCGCATTTGCAGCCTAGGAGGTGAAATTTCACATGAGGAAAGTCTTACCTATCCTGACTTTGGTCTTGTTCGCGGTCGCGCTCATCTTACCCTTGAGCTCGCCGCAACCTGTCGAAGGTCAAACCGCGACTGAAGCACTCACTACCGACATGGACGCCAAAACCGACGACCTCTTTAACGGCTTTGGCGTGAAGGGCGTGCCGATCGATGAGTGTGTAAACGAACCTGAGCCACCCACCGCTCGCGGTAATGGCAGGTTCGAAGACAACAAATTCATTTTCTCTGAACGCGAAACTATCGAAGACGGTCTTGGACCAACCTACAACGACGTCGGCTGCGTTGAGTGTCACCAATCAGTCGACACCGGCGCCTTCGGCCAGCAAATGGAATTCAGGGCCGGCCATCTCGTCAATGGCGCGTTCGTCGATGCTCCGGGCGGACAGTTAATACATGCTCGAGCCACCGACTCCGATATCGTGGAACACATCTCGACGGCGGAAACCGTTAAGTCGTTCCGCGTGACGTTGAGCACGCTCGGCGATGGCTTCGTCGAGTGTCTCTCCAACAGTGCCCTTCAGAACAACGTGGCGGCTCAACCCTTCGCACAGCGCGGCGTGTTGACGCAAGTCCCGGTTACCGAGGCTAACAATACGTTGCGTATCGGCCGTTTCGGTTGGAAAGCGCAACACGCGAGCCTGGTGTCGTTCTCAGGCGATGCTTATCTCAACGAAATGGGCATCACCAATCCGTTCGACGGCTTTGGTGGCAGAAGTTCAAATGCTCCGGATGCCGGAACGCACGAGAATCCTGCCAGCACGGCTGAGGGTGTCATTAACGTGACGTTCCCGTCGCCTTTCGATCCGGTAGAGGATCCTGAGGACGACGGACTCGACGTGCTGGCTTTCGCCGACTTCATGGCGGCCACACGTGCGCCACGCCGCCAACAGCCGATACCGGCGGCAGCTACGCGAGGCGACTCACTCTTCAACAGCGTGGGCTGCGCCGTTTGCCACACGCGTACTTTCGTAACTGCCCCTCCGGGCACGCTCATCAATGGTGGAGCGTTCGCGGTGCCGGCAGCTCTGGGAAACAAAATCATCCATCCGTTCAGTGACTTTGCGTTACACAACATCGGCACTGGCGATGGTATCGTCCAAAACGCGGGACAAAGTACGGCTAATCAACTGCGTACTCCGCCATTGTGGGGCATTCGCGCCCGCAACCGGCTGATGCACGAAGGTCTGAACATCACGATCTTCGATTCGATCCAACTTCATGCCGGTCAGGCAACTGCTGCGAGAAACAACTTCAATGCGTTGAGTGCCGGACAAAGAAACGATCTGATCGCGTTTGTGCTGTCGCTATGAGTTTGCTGCGGCAGCAGGACAGGGCACTATCCGAAGCTCGCCGGAGTCCGAAACCCGGCGAGCTTCCCTTCCTCG
>DASUOZ010000411.1:0-10033 GCA_036276375.1 Pyrinomonadaceae bacterium
TCCAGACCCGGCTCGTAATTACCTTCCTGAATGTCAGCGACGCCGACGCCGAAATAAGCTTCGGCGAGCCCGCGCCAGTCGCCGCTTTGACGGAAACTTTCCAACGCTCGCTGCGCATAATCGCGGGCGATCGGATATTCACTGATTGTCCGATACACACGGGATAACGCCGCGAAAATATGTCCGATGTTCGTGCCACCGCTTTCAGAGTAGTCGCGCAAGGTCGACTTCAACATCGCGATCGCTTTCGGATGATCGCCGTTGTAGTTGTAACCGAGACCGATTTGAACGCGGAGATAACTGGCGGTTTGATTGTCGAGCTTCGCGCGCGACTCGGGCGTCTCGTACATCGAGACGGCAGCGAGTGAATCGCGATAGTGGCCCTGTTGTTCGAGGGTTACCGAAAGAGCGCAGCGCGCGAGCGCCAGAACAGACTGATGATTACGGGCATTAGCAATAAGAAGCGCGAGCCGCGCTTTGGCTTCGGTTGAAAGCCCCTGGTCCAACAGCGAACGAATCTCATCGAGTTCGCGAGTCAACGACTCGTTCGTGGGCCGTACCCGCGAGCGGATTTTCACCCGAGCGTCCGCGAGATCGACCACACCTCGGTCAGTAGGGGAGTTTTCTGAGTCACGTCTCGAGGGACCGTGACCGACACGTTTGTCCATTTAGTACCTATAAAAAGCTCAATCGAGTGGACTTTTCAATACGTTTTTGAACTGGGAGGGAAACCGTCTTCACGTACGTCAGCTTTACGGTTCTGCCGCGCAAACGATTTATTCGTGCTGAATTTAACACACGAGGCGCGGATCGTACAGTTTGTTTCCGTACAGAACAAACAAAAACGCACGACGGCACGCGTCGCAAAATAGCGGCAGTGCCTTGGTTTACGCGCCTTGACACCCCTAAACTCGACCGCTATCATTTCCGTTTCCGTTCGCAGCGCGAACCGACGCCTAGAGTTATATGTTTGAGTCGCTCTCGGATAAATTAAAGCGCACGCTGAAGAATCTGCGGGGCGAAGGCGTTCTTACAAAGGAGCACGTTGACGCGGCGCTGCGCGAGATTCGCCTGGCCTTACTGGAAGCCGACGTCAACTATAAAGTCGCCAAAGACTTTATCGCTTCAGTGCAGCAGAAGGCGGAAGGGCAGCAGGTTTGGCAGGAGCTCAAACCATCGGAGCAGGTCGTAAAGATCGTCTTCGACGAACTGGTTGAGCTGCTGGGAGGCCAATCTTCGCGCCTCGTTTTTACTAAACAGATTCCGAACGCGGTAATGGTGGTCGGGCTCCAGGGCTCGGGTAAGACCACTTCGACGGGAAAAATTGCGCGCTGGCTCGCGGCAAATCAGGATCGTAAGCCGCTGCTGCTTTCAGTTGACGTTTACCGTCCTGCCGCGCGCGAACAGTTGAAGGTCATCGCGAAGGCGACCGGCCAACAGATCTTTGAAGATCCGCAAACCAATGATCCACTGACGCTCGTCCGTGGCGCGCTCAAGCACGCGCAGCAAACCGGTTTCGACACGTTGATGATCGATACCGCCGGTCGCCTGCACATCGACGATGAGCTGATGGAAGAACTCGTGACGATAAAAAACGAGACCCATCCCGTCGAAACGCTGTTTGTCGCGGACGCGATGACGGGTCAGGACGCGGTTCGCTCAGCGGAAGAGTTTCACCGGCGCGTCGGCATCACCGGCGTGATTCTGACCAAGATGGACGGCGACGCACGTGGCGGCGCCGCGCTTTCGATAAAACAGGTCACGGGTCAGCCCGTGAAGTTCGTCGGCGTCGGCGAGCGTTACGATGCACTCGAACCGTTTTATCCGGACCGGGTCGCGCAACGCATCCTCGGCATGGGCG
The DNA here is from genome assembly GCA_036276375.1 of Pyrinomonadaceae bacterium. Taxonomy (GTDB): domain Bacteria; phylum Acidobacteriota; class Blastocatellia; order Pyrinomonadales; family Pyrinomonadaceae; genus PSRF01. The sequence goes on from DASUOZ010000411.1 coordinate 1,862, forward strand.
ACGTGCTGTCGCTGATCGAAGAAGTACAGTCAAAAGTCGATCAAAGTGAAGCCGAGGCGCAGCTCAAGAAGCTACAGCAGAACGAGTTCACGTTAGACGACTTCCGTTCGCAATTGCGCCAGGTCAAGAAACTCGGCTCTTTCTCGAAGATCATGAAGCTGTTGCCCGATCAGCTTCTCGGCGGTATGGGAATGCCGCAGTTGACGGACGAGCAGTCGGCACAGATGGAACAGGAGCTCAAACGCACCGAAGCCATCATCGACTCGATGACGTGGGAAGAGCGCAACGATCATCGTATCCTGAACGCCAATCGCAGGCGCCGGATTGCGCGCGGATCGGGAACAACAGTAGCCGGCGTCAATCAGCTCATCAAGCAGTACGTCGAGATGCGCCAGATGATGCGGCAGCTGAGCGGTTCGGGTCTTTTCGGTGGCAGTGGGCTGAAAGGCAAGATGATGCGGAAGATCACGGGGATGCCGGATATGGCTGGTTTCGCTGGTGACGGAGGCGATGGAGGCGAGATGCCGTCGATGCCGTCTTTGCCCTCCGGGCCGGTTGGACCATCGAGAAAGAAACTGAAAAAGAAACGAAAGAAGCGACGACGATAGGAGAACATTCTTGTTAGCGATTAAGTTAATGCGCACCGGCGCCAAAAAAAGACCTTCGTATCGAGTGGTTGTCAAAGAGAAGCAGTCGAAACGCGACGGTGCTTATCTCGAGAACCTCGGCACCTATAACCCGACGCGTAACCCCGCCGAGATCAACCTGAACCTCGAGCGAGTCAACTACTGGATCGGAAAAGGCGCGCAACCGACCGACACAGTGAACCGGCTGATCAAAGCCAGCGCCAAGGCCGCGAGCGCCGCGGCTGCCGAAGCCTAAAGAGTTCGTTCTGAGTTCAGCCTTTGAGGCTGCGTCAGACTGACAAGCTAAAGCTTGAACTCAAAACTACCCGGAAGCCGAAACCATGCGAGACGCTATCGAAATGATCGTTAAGTCGCTGGTCGACGATAAAGAGACAGTGGACGTTCGCGAGGTTGAGCAACGCAATGGCGCCACGCTGATTGAAGTACGTGTGTCGCCGCAGGACATCGGCAAAATTATCGGTAAACAGGGCCGCACGATCCGGGCCCTCAGATCTTTGGCAAGAATCGCCGGCAAAAAACAGAATCGACGATACCTCCTGGAAATCGTGGAGTGAGGATGGACCGCGGCGGCTCGGAGGATTTGATTGTAATCGCCCGGGCGGTGCGCACCCACGGATTGAAAGGCGAGATCGTCTGTGAGCTGTTAACCGACTTTCCCGAGCGCTTCGAAGACGTTCAGGAACTCGTTCTCGTGACGCCGTCAGGAGAACAAACGCCGGGTAAACTCGAGGACTTCTGGTTCCAAAAGGACCGCGTCGTTTTGAAGCTCGCGGGTTACGACGACGTCGACCAGGCAAAGTCGTTGGTTGGTTACGACTTCGCTGTTTCCGATTCCGAGCTGGTTCCGCTTGAGGAAGACGAGTTTTACGACTGGGAGCTCGAAGGCTGCACCGTCAAAGTCGGCGAGCAAAGCATCGGCCAGGTCCAGTCAGTAATGAAGACAGGCGGCGCAGAAATACTGGTTATTGCCGATGAGTCCGGCAAGGAACATCTCGTTCCCCTGGCCGCGGAGATCGTCGTCAAGATCGACGCGGCGGCAAAAGTGATTTTGATTGACCCACCCGAAGGGTTACTGGAGTTGTAGATCTTTGAGCGATGTTGCGCTTCGATATCATCACGATTTTTCCTGAGTTTTTCCGCGAAGCAATCGATTGCGGAATCGTGAGACGAGCGCGTACCGCCGGGTTGGTGGAAATTGTCGCCCACGACTTGCGGCAGTGGACCACCGACAAGCATCACGTCGTCGACGATCGGCCGTTTGGCGGCGGTGACGGCATGGTCTTGAAGCCCGAGCCGATCTTCGCTGCCGTCGAAGCACTGACCGGCGCCGCGCGACGCGAAGATTTGCCGCCGCGCGTGCGCGTTGTTTTGTTGTCAGCGCAAGGCAAGGTGTTCTCGCAACCGTTGGCCCAGGAGCTGGCCCAGGATCCGGCGGAAGGCGACTTGCGGATCGTGCTTTTATGCGGGCGCTATGAAGGCGTCGATGAACGAGTCTCCGATGCGTTGGTTACCGATGAAATCTCGATCGGTGATTACGTGCTCTCGGGCGGTGAGCCGGCGGCAATGGTCATGATTGACGCCGTGGTTCGTTTGTTACCCGGCGCACTGGGTAGCGAGACCTCGGCAGTATTCGAATCGTTTTCAGAAGGCTTGCTGGACTATCCACAGTACACGCGGCCGCCCGAGTTCCGCGGCATGAAAGTCCCGGAAGTTTTGTTGAGTGGGAACCACGCGGAGATCGCCCGTTGGCGAAAAGAGGCCGCACTGGAAAAGACACGGCGCAAGCGCCCCGATTTATTGAAGAGTGAATAAGTGAACGCGGAGAAGGAGCATCACAATGAACCGATTGGATAAGATTGAAGAGACTCAGTTACGAAAGAACATTCCGGCGTTTCAGCCGGGCGACACGGTCCGCGTTCATGTTCGGATCAAGGAATCCGAGACCAAAGAAAGATTGCAGGTTTTTGAAGGTGTCGTGATTGCACGTAAGCACGGCGGCGCACGCGAGACGATCACCGTGCGCAAGACCAGCTTCGGCGTCGGCGTCGAAAGAATCTTCCCACTGCACGCCACGATCATCGACCACATCGATCTCGTCAAACGAGGACGCGTCCGGCGCGCGAAGCTCTACTACCTGCGCGGGCTCCGCGGTAAAGCGGCACGCATCCGCGAGCGCGATACGCGCGGCCAGCAGAACGACGAGCAGGCCGCGGCAGCAAAAGGCAAGTAAAATTTTCTTGGCCTGAAAAGTTGAAACGGGAGAAACCGATTGCGGATCGCAATCGATGCTCATTCTGTCGGGGCGAAGCTTGCGGGAAACGAAAGCTACGCCGTTAACCTTATCGAAGCGCTCGCGCAGATCGATAACGTTAACCTTTACACTCTCTACGTCACGACCAACGAAGCGCACGACCGTTTCCACCAGCGCTGGCCCAATTTCAAAGTTCACCGCACCCTGCCTCACACACCGCTGATCAGAATACCTCTGACACTCAGCGCCGAGCTGCGCAAGCATCCGGTCGACGTCCTGCACGTGCAGTTCACCGCGCCACCCTTTTGTCCGTGTCCCGTCGTCGTCAGCGTTCACGACCTCTCGTTCGAACACTTACCGGAGACTTTTCTTCGTCGCAGCCGGACGCAATTACGACTCACAGTGAGGCATTCTGCCCGGCGCGCGGATCGGATACTCACGCTCTCCGAGCACACACGCAACGACGTCATCCAGACTTACAAGATCGATCCAGCAAAAGTGATTGCCATTCCGCTGGCTGCACCGGACCACTATGGTCCCATTGCAGACGATAAGGAACTTCAACGTGTGCGACACAATTACGGCATAGACGGCGACTACGTTTTGTCAGTCGGTTCTATCCAGCCCCGGAAGAATCTCGTGCGTCTTATTCAGGCTTACGCCGCGTTGAGAAGCGGTCACACTGGAAACAGTTTTCCAAAGCTCGTCATAGTAGGAAAAAGAGGTTGGCTTTACGACGAGACTTTGCGTGCACTTGAAACCACAGGCGTCAAGGATTCGATAGTGCTCACCGGGTACGTACCTGAGTCAGATCTACCGGCACTATATTCCGGAGCGCTCTGTTTTGTGTATCCGTCATTTTTCGAAGGCTTTGGTTTGCCGCCGCTCGAAGCGATGAAGTGCGGCACCCCGGTAGTGGTGGGAAATGCTACCAGTCTTCCTGAAGTTGTCGGTGATGCGGGTTTGCAAGTTGACCCGTTCGATGTGTCGGCAATCACAAAGGGCATCGGCGAGTTAATCTACAATTCGAACCTGCGCGAGGAATTGAGAGTTAAGGGTCTCGAACGGGCCAGGAGGTTTGACTGGCGAAACACGGCCCGGCAAACATTAGGAATCTACGAACAGGTCGCGCGGAAGTCGTACCATTCCGCAATCGCTAACTGAATGCGCATCGCTATCCTCGGAACGCGAGGCATTCCCGCCAGTTATGGCGGGTTTGAAACCTTCGCAGAACATCTCGCCACACGTCTCGTGGCCCGCGGTCACGAAGTAACTGTGTACGGTCGCGCACATTACGTTTCACCACGACAACTCGAGTATCACGGCGTGCGCATCGAAGTTCTACCTACCATCCGCCATAAGTATTTCGACACCGTCGTGCATACGTTCCTGTCGGCGATTCACGCTGTGTCGCGCCGCTTCGACGTTGCTTTGATCTGCAACTCAGCGAATGCGCCTTTCAGCCCGATTCTTCGCTTCACGGGAACGCCCGTCGCGATCAATGTTGACGGACTCGAACATAAGCGCAAAAAGTGGGGCGTGCTGGGCCGGCGTTATTATCGACTCACTGAATATCTTTCGACACTGTTGCCCAATGAAGTGGTGACCGACGCGCAAGTGATTCAGGATTACTACCAGGTGCATCACAACACGCCGTCAACCATGATCGCCTACGGCAGCGAAGTCGAACGGCGTCCGGATCGTGCGACGGTGCGCAAGTGGCGCGTCGAGCCGAACCGTTACGTGCTGTACGTTTCGCGGTTGGAACTGGAGAACAACGCCCACCTCGTGATCGAAGCGTTCAAGAAAGTGCGAACCGCCTACCGGCTGCTGATCGTTGGCGACGCGCCGTACGCTGAAAGCTACATCAACAACCTCAAGGCCCAGGCACGCGGCGATAAACGAATCATCTTCACCGGTTTCGTCTTTGGTCAGGATTACCGCGCGCTTCAGCAAAACGCTTACTGCTACGTCCACGCCACTGAAGTCGGTGGAACTCATCCCGCGCTGCTCGAGGCGATGGGCTACGGCAACTGCGTCCTGACACTCGCAACTCCGGAAAACATCGAGGTTGTTGGCGATGCCGGCGTGCCGTACATCGATGAGTTTGATCTGGCCGAGAAACTACAGCGCGTGCTGCGCGACGGTTCGCTGGTCCACGCCTATCGCCATCGGGCCCAACTCCGCGTGCGAACGCACTACGACTGGGAAAACGTGGTCGATCAGTACGAGCGGCTGTTTGCGCAAATGTGCGGGGAAGTCCTCCCCGAAACAGCGAGAGTAGCGGAACCGGTCGGGTCCGAAATCTCCACGGTCTAGAAAAAGCAAAGCGCCAGAAAGAGGAATGCCCCGCCGGCTCACGGGAACCGGCGGGGCAAAGCGTTAAAGGGCAGGGTTCGGGCGAACAAGGGTGGCAATCCAAAGCATGAGAACCACTCAAACTACGAACGGTCCGTACGGGCGGTGCGTTTTTGCGGGCAAAGATATGTTAAAAATAGCGAAAACCACGCACAGCCGATTGGCACCCACAGACTTTTCAAACAAGCAAAGAACCTTACTAGCTATGATGTGTGCGAAATTATACGTTTTAATTGTGACCTGTCAAGCACATTATTAACGATTTCGCAAAAATCTTGTGACAGTCTACTCACCCGAGCGCGCGCTGCTCAGCCGGTGGGCCTGGCGGCGTACTCCTTCCGAAACATTGCGGTTTTGCGTGAGGCTGAGCAGGTCCTTGGTGCGAATGCGTGGGAGGATGTTCATCGCGGTCGGAATAGGCGTCTTGGGATTGCGGGCGAGGTTGTGAATTATCGAATAGGAGCGAGCCCAACCCCTGTTCATCGCAATCAGTCGCAGCACTTCATCCGAGACCGTGCGCATCGCGGCGATGTTTTCGATTTCCTGTTCAGTGATGCGCGGGTTCGCCACGACGGCCGAACACACCACCTTGTTTGAATCTCGAATCAGAATCCCGCGCGCTTCGCGGTCGCCCTTCATCGCCAGCTTCATACGGTCCTTCGTGTTCATAAACATGATGCGGCGAATCAAAGAAACCCGTTCGGCGTTGACTTCTTTTCCCGTCTCGAATCGTTCCTGTTCGAGTATGCGTTGCACGTTCGCGGCGCTCTCTTCCGCGGTTTCGGAAATCAGGTCAGCATAACGTTCAGCCGGCAACCAGCTATCGTCGAGGTCGTCGTCAGAGACTTCAATGTGCTGCGCGATCACCCACGCATCGTCAAAACTCAGTTCGCCGGTGGGCGTGGTTAGTTCCGCGGTTTCGAAAAACTCCGCCGCGGCCGTTTGACCACGCGCGCGCAGTTCGTCCGCGATTTGACGCGCACCGCGTTCCTTCTCGAAGAACTCTCGGCGTGTTTCGCGCGCGCGGCGTTCGGCCTCTCCGGTGCAAGCGGGGTTCGCGAGTATCGCCTCAATCAATGCGGGCGCACGGACCAGCCGTTGCTGGTTGACGGCGATCAGCTCGAGCAGCGAAGCATGTGGTGTTGCGGCAGCGAGTTTTGCGAGTGCGTCGTCGGGCGTCTTCGTGTTGAGAATAGCTGCTTCGTAGATGCTGAGAGTCGAGTCGGGTTTAGTGGCTAAATACGCGAGCACGCTAGGCGGCGTGTCTTCCGCTGTTGCGGCGACTAAAAGATCTTCCGGAGCTTCAGATTCGAGGGTTTCTTTCGCGGCGGAGGCAAGCTCGGCGTCGTTGCCGCCGGCGAGGGCGACGAGAACTTCCAGTAGCTCGTGCTGCTGGAGCGGCAACATTCCGCGAGCTGCGGCAAGCCGCGCCGGTTGTGGTGCGGTGCCGCTGATGATCGCTTGAACGACAGGATTAGTTGAGCTCAATCAGGCGTTGATGCCGTGACACTTCTTGTATTTCTTGCCGGACCCGCAGGGGCAGGGCTCATTACGTCCAACCTTCGGTTGGTCGCGAACCACCGTCTTCACCTTGCCATCTTCTTCACCAGCCGGAGCCGCACCCTGGTTTGGACCAGTAAATCTCAGCGATCCCGGACGGCGCGCCATACGCCGTTGCTGCAAACGTTCCGGCGCCTGCTCGGAAACAACTTGCAGATTGAACAGCGAACGAATCGTGCTCGTGTCGATACGGTCAAGCATTTCCTGGAACAGATCGAAACTCTGCTTTTTGTACTCAACCAGCGGATCCTTCTGTCCGTAACCAACCAGCCCGATGCCCTGCTTCAGGTGGTCCAACGACAGCAGGTGGTCTTTCCACTGCGCATCGATGATGTTGAGCATGATGATGCGCTCGTAAGTGCGCATCGCTTCGGGACCGATCTGCTGTTCCTTGTGCTCGTACTTGTACTTCAGCCGTTCCCAAATCGCATCGACGACTTCCTGCGACGTGTAACGTTCCAGATCGAGTGCTTCACTATCTACATCGAAGTCGTAAACGGTCTTGATCTGAATCTTGTAGTTGTCGGTGTCCCAGTCGTCGGGCGAAACATCCGGATCCAGATACTGTCGCGTGATGTCTGACAGCAGGTCGTAAGCAACACCCGCCGCCGGGGGATCGCCCATCAGGTATTCACGCTGGTCGGGCTCTTCCATCAACTGGCGCCGCAGACCGTAAATCGTCTCGCGCTGCTTGTTCATGACGTCGTCGTATTCAAGCAGGTGTTTGCGAGCTTCGAAGTTGCGGCCTTCAACCGACTTCTGCGCCGCGGCGATACGTTTGGAAACCATGCCCGACTCGATCGCCACGCCCTTTTCCATGCCGAGCCGCTGCATCAACGCTTTGACTTTGTCGCCCGCGAAGATGCGCATCAGATCGTCTTCCAACGAAAGGAAGAAACGCGACGAACCCGGGTCGCCCTGGCGGCCGGCGCGTCCACGAAGCTGATTATCAATGCGCCGCGACTCGTGGCGTTCAGTGCCGATGATGTGCAAGCCGCCGAGCTCGACGACTTCTTTGTGCTCTTCCTCGACGATTCTCTTAGCGCGTTCGTAGGAGATCTTCCACTGCTCGTCCGTCACGTCGTCGGGATCGACCTCTTCCTTCTTCAGAAACTCCCGCGCCATGAAATCGGGATTGCCACCCAACAGGATGTCGGTACCACGACCGGCCATGTTCGTGGCGATCGTTACTGAACCCTTCCGTCCTGCCTGGGCCACGATCTCTGCTTCCCGCTCGTGATACTTCGCGTTCAGCACGTTGTGCGGCACTTTCTCTTTCATCAAACGCCGCGAGATCAGTTCCGAGTTCTCGACGGAAACAGTACCAACGAGGGCGGGCTGGCCCTTGTCGTGACA